>NZ_DALZDK010000033.1:0-5839 GCF_031978665.1 Niallia sp.
ATAAAACGATTATTGTTGACGTTTGTTTGTTCAGTTTTCAAAGAGCAATTTGTTTGTTGCTATCAGAAGCAACTTTTATATCATACCAACCTTTGATGAATAAGTCAATTACTTTTTCAATATAATTTTCTTTTTTCACTATATATCAAATTGATTAACAGATTTCGTAAGGCTGTTTTCATATAATAACACCTGTTTAATATTTCGTCAACAAAAAACGAATAAAATTATATATTCCAAAATATCTTTGTTATTAAATCCTTTCCTCCTAGCTCTATGCTTCACCAAAATTATTATTGCAATAAAGTTAAGTACCGGATCAACTAAGTCCTCACCCTTAAACTAAATCTCATATTTCCACTCTTAACTCAGGGAAATCTTACATGTCATTATGCGATTTAATAACATCACAATTATAAAATAGAAAAAACTCGATCAAGAGATCGAGTTTCTTCTATATAATTACTTAGTAATCGTTACTACTTCTTCTTCTTTAAGCTCTACATTACCAAGTTTATTAATTTGTACTGATTCACCCTCAGCTAGGTTTGTAAATACAACAGGTGTAATAGTAGATGTTGCATTTTCTTTAATATAGTCAAGATTCACTTTCAATAAAGGTTGTCCTTGTTTTACTTGATCATTTTCTGAAACAAGTGTTTCAAAGCCTTCTCCTTTTAATTTAACTGTATCAATACCAAAGTGAATCAAAATTTCACGCCCATTGTCTGCAAGAATTCCAATGGCATGTTTTGTTGGGAATAAGTTTACAATTTTCCCGTTAACTGGTGAAACAACTGTTCCTTCTGAAGGAATAATCGCAAAGCCATCCCCCATCATTTTACCTGCAAATACAGCATCAGGCACTTCTGTAATAGCCACCAATTCCCCTTTGATAGGAGCAACGAAAGAATCTTCACCTGTCACATTACCTTGTAACGCACTTGGATTTACATCTTCAATTTGCTCTCTCACTTCTTTATCCATAGATGGCTGAGCAGTTGGACGTGGTCTTTTTCCACTAATAATATCTTTCATTTGACCTTTAATTGTTTCGGAACGAGGACCGAATATTGCTTGAATATTATTTCCAACTTCTAGTACTCCAGCGGCACCTAGTTTTTTCAGACGATCTTTATCAACAGATTTAATATCATTAACAGATACACGAAGACGAGTAATACATGCATCTAAATGGGCAATATTTTCTTGTCCACCCATTGCTTCTAATACATCATATGGAAGATCGCTAGTTGTTCCTGTTGCACTACTTTCTATTTCGTCTGATTCATCTTCTCTACCTGGTGTTTTCAGATTGAACTTACGTATTGCAAAACGGAAACCAAAATAGTAAATGACAGCGAAAACTAAACCTACAGGGATAATAATCCATGCATTTGTTTGTGGATTAATTAAACCGAATAACACATAGTCGATTAATCCACCTGAGAATGTCATACCAACTTTTACATTTAATAATTGCATTGTCATAAAAGAAAGACCTGCAAAAACAGCGTGAATACCAAACAATACTGGTGCTACGAATAGGAATGAGAATTCCAACGGCTCTGTAATACCTGTTAAGAAAGAAGTTAATGCAGCAGATGCCATTAAACCACCAACGATTACTTTTTTCTCAGGACGTGCCTCATGATAAATAGCAAGAGCTGCAGCAGGTAATCCAAACATCATGAATGGGAATTTCCCAGTCATAAATGTACCCGCAGTTAAATTTTGAACACCATCTTTAATTTGGTTCATAAAGATAGCTTGGTCCCCTTTAACAATTGTTCCAGCATTCGTAGTATAACTACCAAATTCAAACCAGAAAGGAGAGTAGAAAATATGATGTAATCCAAAAGGAATCAATGATCTTTCAATTAAACCAAAAATAAACGCCGATAATGTTAAATTAGCACCCAACATGTTTTCTGAGAAAACATTTAGACCATGTTGGATTGGTGGCCAAATAATAATCATGATTAAACCTAAAATAACTGCACTTGCAGCTGTCGCAATCGGAACGAAGCGTTTCCCTGCAAAGAATCCTAAATAAGATGGTAATTCAATTTCAAAGAAACGATTATACATCGAGGCTGCGATAATACCAACAATGATACCACCGAAAACACCCGTTTGAAGCGTAGGAATCCCTAAAACTGCTGCATATTCTGTACTTCCTACTAAATCTTTAGCGTCAATTCCTAGAACTGTACCCATAGTAACGTTCATAATAAGGAATCCGATAATAGCAGCTAAACCAGCAACACCTTCACCGCCAGCTAAACCTACGGCAACCCCAACAGCAAACAATAAGGAAAGGTTACCAAAAATGATATTTCCTGCATCCTCCATAACGGACGCCACCATTTCCACTCCACTATTACTTAAAAACGGTGCAATATCAAGAAGCGTCGGATTTTGTAATGCGTTACCAAACGCAAGTAAGATTCCCGCAGCCGGAAGAATGGCAACTGGTAGCATAAGTGCTTTACCAACTTTTTGTAAAACACCAAAAATCTTTTTAAACATTTCGTTTTCCTCCTAAAGTATTTTTTCGGCTCAAAAAAGCGTTCTCAATCAAGAGTAAAAAAACAAAAAAGGCATGAGTGTAGATGGATTGAAATAAACTCTAAGGTTAGGTTACCCTAAAACATTTAAATCAATCATCTTTTTCACTCATGCCTGATCGTATCAGTAACACGTTTTATAAGATAATAACTATTTGATTTTTTTTTGAAGTCTTTGTAGATGCATCGTCAGATATACTGCTTCTGCTTCAAAGACCGGCTTTTTAAGTGCTTGTTGCATCACTTTTATGAGCTTCCATGCAAGATTATAGCATAGTGGATACTCACTCTTCAATAGCAAAGTTATTTTTTCTGGCTCTTCTACTTTCTCTCCAGTATTAACCCGTTCAATCGTAAAACGCAAATGTCTAACAAGACGCATATAATCGATACTATCTTTATCAATTTTTGTCTCTAATTGTTCTTCTATTAAATTCACAAGATGTGTAACAAGCTGTGAATGTTGATTGACCTCTGACAAACTTTTGTTCATCATTGCACTATGAATATGCAAAGCGATGAAACCGATTTCACCCACTGGTAATTGAAGACCTGTTTGTTCTCCGATTAATTTCACGACCTCTTCAGCGATTGAGTACTCAAACGGGTACAATGCCTTTGTTTCAATCAGAAAAGGATTATTCAATACTAGCCCGTTTGTAACACGGGATGCAGCGAAGATAATATGATCCGTTAATGCTATATGGATATGCTCGTTCAGCTTCGTATTTGTCTTGTTTTTAATCAATTCTATGGATGAAACAATTACATCCAACAACTCATTATCCACTTGAGGAAGAAGCTTCAAATAATTGCTTTGCTCCTTCTCATCCTTCAAGACAAACAATTTCTCCACTACACTTACATCAATATAATCGCCGCTTTTCTGATTAAAGCCTATTCCTTTCCCTATAAGCACTACTTCTCCATAGGATGGATGGTCTCCAATGAGCACATTATTATTCAGCGCTTTCTTTATTAGTAAATTAGGCATAATTATTTCCCCACTTCAACAGACTTCTCAGTAACTCAATGTTATTAAAGTCTTAATTGGAAGTCAACGAAAAAATGAGAAAAAGGATATCCAAATGGACATCCCTTTCCCTCTAAAAAAATCCCCTACAATAACAATAGCTTTTTTCGTCATAAAGACTTAATAAACCACTCATTCTCCTACTATTGCAAGAAGACAAAATACAATGCAAAGATAACAAAGAATACGTACATAATTGGATTGATTTCTTTGATACGACCTTTAACAATCATTACAATTGGATAGAAAATAAATCCTACCGCAATACCTGTAGCAATACTGTATGTCAAAGGCATCGCAACGATAGTAAGAAATGCCGGTACAGCCACTTCAAACTTAGTCCATTCGATTTTCCCAAGGGATGATACCATCAAAATACCAACTACCACTAAAGCTGGTGTTGTAACTGCTGATGTTACTACTTCCAATAATGGGAAGAAGAACAAGGATAGCAGGAAGAACCCTGCTGTTACCACTGCTGCAAATCCAGTACGTGCACCAGCAGCAACACCTGCTGAAGACTCAACATAAGAAGTAGTAGTAGATGTACCAAAAATAGAACCTACCATAGATGCTATAGAATCTGCAAATAACGCTTTTCCTGCTCTAGGCAATTTGTTGTCTTTCATTAATCCAGCTTGGTTAGCAACGGCAACCAATGTACCAGCATTATCAAAGAAATCAACAAATAAGAAAGTTAAAACAACAATTAACATACTTTGTGTATAAAAACCTGGATCACCAAGCGCTGAAAATAATGCGCCAAACGTTGGCTCCATGCTTGGAACTGTAGAAACTACTTTCGAAGGAGTATCAATTACACCAAAAATCATTCCGACAACTGCTGTGATGATCATTCCATAAAATACGCCACCATGAATCCCTCTAACCATTAAAATAACCGTAACGAAAATACCAAAGATAGCTAGCAATGTACTCGAATTGCTCAAATCGCCAATATGCACAAGCGTTGCTGGGTTATCAACAATAATTTTGGAATTTTGCAATCCGATAAACGTAATAAATAAACCAATACCTGCGCCAATCGCAAGCTTTAATTCAACTGGAATAGCATTGATTAATTTCTCACGAAGACCAGAAATTGTTAGCAATAAGAAAAACACACTTGAAATGAATACAGCTGCTAAAGCATATTCCCAAGGTTGTCCTTGTGTTAAAATTACTGTATAAGCAAAATATGCATTTAAACCTAAACCTGGTGCTAATGCGATTGGATAGTTAGCAAAAATCCCCATAATAAGAGAACCTACTGCTGCAGCAAGTGCTGTCGCTACAAACACCGCTCCATAATCCATTCGTAACGCATCTGGAAGATCAGCAACATCCCCTAATGTTAAGGTAAATGGATTTACTGCTAAAATATAAGCCATCGCAAGGAATGTAGTGAAACCACCTATAAACTCTTTGCGGTAATTTGTGCCTAGTTCTTCAAATTTGAAAAACTTCTTCATCGATCTTTCCCCTCTCATTAATGCTTTAATAATCACTAAAACAAAAAAACACTCCTACGATTAAGGAGCGTTGACTAAGGGTCTGTGCCATATAAATAGGGAAGCTTTCTCTATAAAATATAAATGAATCCTAATTTATCCCTATATACACACTTACCTCGTAGTCAAGCTATTTACGGTAGCTCGGTAGAAACTTTCGGGCCGTATTCCCCGATATTATACGAGTAAAATCTTTCTCAGTTGTAAATCTAGTTTAACAGCTTGAGGAATGCTCGTCAATATAAAAAACGAACAATTATATCAAAACACACATAATTGTTCGTTTTTCTATCAAAAATCCCCTTTTATTACTCCCACTCAATCGTTGCTGGCGGCTTACTAGTAATGTCATACACCACACGGTTAATATAAGCTACTTCATTTACGATTCTTGTGGAAATCACTTCTAGGACATCCCAAGGCAGTCTTGCCCAGTCAGAAGTCATTCCATCAATAGAAGTAACCGCGCGAATTCCAATTGTATAGTCATACGTACGTGCATCACCCATTACCCCTACACTTCGGATATCCGGCAGAACTGTAAAATATTGCCATACATCTCGTTCTAAACCAGCATTTTTAATTTCTTCACGTAAAATAGCATCTGATTCACGAACTATTTCTAGTTTTTCCTCTGAAATGGCACCTAATACACGAATTCCTAAACCAGGACCAGGGAATGGCTGTCTCCAAACAATTTCGTCAGCAATTCCTAGTTCTGTCCC
>NZ_DALZDK010000033.1:5849-6499 GCF_031978665.1 Niallia sp.
AAGCACGTACTTCATCTTTAAATAACGTATTTAGGGGCTCAATCAATTGGAATTGCATATCTTCAGGAAGTCCACCAACATTATGATGAGACTTAATTGTTTGTGCAGTAGCTGTTCCACTTTCAATAATATCTGTGTAAAGTGTCCCTTGCGCTAAGAAATCAATTCCTTCTAATTTAGCTGCTTCATCATCAAACACATAGATGAACTCATTTCCGATAATCTTACGTTTTTTCTCTGGATCACTTACGCCTTCTAGTTTAGACATAAAGCGTTCTTTTGCATCGACTTTAATAACATTCATATTGAAGCCTTCTGTGAAAGTCTTCATAACTCCTTCTGCTTCTCCTTTACGAAGAAGTCCATGGTCAACAAATATACATGTTAATTGGTCACCAATTGCTTTATGAATCAATACAGCAACAACAGAAGAATCTACTCCACCACTAAGGGCACATAGAACTTTCTTATCGCCAACTGTCTGACGAATTTTTTCCATTTCAATTTCAATAAAGTTCTCCATAGACCAGTCACCTTTGCATCCGCAAACTCCAAACACAAAGTTTTTCAACAATTCATTTCCATATACAGAATGGCGAACCTCTGGATGGAATTGAACTGCGTATAATCCTTGTTCTTCCTTACTCATA
>NZ_DALZDK010000033.1:6559-59868 GCF_031978665.1 Niallia sp.
TGTAAATCCAGCCGGAGCTTCTACAACTAAATCACCATGACTCATCCAAACGATTTGTTCTGTTGGAAGGTCAGCGAATAATTTTGAGCTGTTTTCAATATTAATCGCCGCTTTTCCGTATTCACGATGCTTTGCTTTTTCCACTTTTCCCGCAAAATGCTGTGTCATTAATTGCATACCATAACAAATACCAAAGATTGGAAGTCCTAAATCGAATATTTTCTCATCTACACCAAATGCATTTTCATCGTACACACTGTTAGGGCCACCTGAAAAAATAATTCCCGCAGGATTTAACTCTTTAATTTCTTCAGCAGTAATAGTATGCGGATGCAACTCACTGTATACTCCAAATTCTCTTATTCTTCTTGTAATCAATTGATTGTACTGACTACCAAAATCTAGGACAACAATCATTTCCTGACCTTCAATATGCGCTTTCCCCATTCCTATTCACCCCAATTAATCTATTTGAATTTCTTTTATTACTATTGCCAAACTCCTTCATCCTTCATGCTTCTTATCTCTAAATCCCATTCTTTTTTTAACAAAAAAGACTAGAATCCGCCTCAAATAAATACGAAGGCAGAATTCTAGTCTTTTCGAATGATCGTTCAGCTTAAAATATCGAAGACTTGTCTGCCTTCATAGTCAGGTCATTTAAGGCGACCCGGTAGAGACTCTCGAACCATATCATCGAGGATATATGAAGGAATTATATATAGATGAGAACATTGTAACAACATGTCGAATCGATGGTCAAGCTGTTGTCTTTTTAATTAAATTTTCCCATAATTCCCTCAAATCTTCCCAGGTACCTTTTTGCATCTGGCCTTTATACAGATATTCCTCGTATTTAGCAGTCAATAAGCTCATTTCAGTGCTTGAATAAACATGATCAATTTGCTTTGCATATTCCCTTAAGGTAACTTCTTCCTTTTTCTGTAGTCCAGCTATTTCTAATAAATGCAACAAAACAATATATGCTTTCGGAAAATTATTTTCTTCGGCTGCGTTTTTGAACTTCCAAATATAATAATACGGAAGCCATTTATACCGGTATTTATAAATAGCAAGTCCTAACACAGCAATTACTCCTAGACCAAGCACATTCCACTGCCAATTCCCTTTAACAGAATCTGTATAATTACTCCATCCTTCTGTCACTGGAGATGTTGGTTCCAACGTTTGTTCTTGCTCTTTCGGTTTACTTTCTTGCGTTTCTTGCTGTTGCTGTTCCTGCTCCTCTGGCGTTTGAGCTTCTGTATTATCTGTATTCTGATCGTTTTGCACATCATTAATATACGTATTAGCATTCGAGAATCCTTGTGTTGGTTCAAAGGAAACCCAACCAACCTCTGGAAAATAAACTTCTACCCAGGAATGCGCATTGTTATTCGTTACTTCATATCGACGAATATCACCATCTACCTCTACAAACTCACCTTCCGTAAAGCCCTTTACCCATCGAGAAGGAATACCAATAGAACGGAGCAAAGCAACCATTGAAGTGGAATAGTTATCACAATAACCCAGCTTTGTTTCAAATAAGAATTGATCCACATAATCCTCATCATCAGCAGGAATCGCTACATTACTTTGACTGTAGACAAAGCCATTAGAAGAGAAATAGGTTTCTATCGCTCTTACTTTCGCAAATACATTTTCATCATTTTTAGTTATATCAGCAGCAAGATCCTTCACTCTTTGTGGCAACGAATCAGGAAGCTGGAGATAACGACTCGCGACATCTGGGTTATTCCTCACAAAGTCTTCCATATCTGCTGTTGTCAATGCGTCTAAACTATATTCCGGAATATCATATTTAACAGAATAGCTTTCTACATAACCATTAAAAACTCCACGTTCATTTCCACTTTCAATTTCCATATACGAATTAGTAGCGGAAACTTCTTTTACTCCTAAAGGATAGAGGAAATAAGAAAAAGCATTTGTAAATTCCACCGTACTTTCCGATTCCGTCCGTTTCACATTTTCCCCTTCGATAAAGGAAATAAACGGAATCTCCCCACCATGGTCCAACACTTCGAAGTTATCCCGATTTAATTTCAAGGACTTCTCTGATTGTATCCATCCTTTGCCTGTGTACGTATCCTTCGTTTCCACCTTCCAATAATGAGGCTCCTTTACTTCCGAAACAAAGACCAAGGAGGAATCACCTATAAAGTCTCCACCTAATCTAGAATCATCTACACTATACCCAACCCTATGAACCCCATTCCCAGCGCCAGCTCCTTCATCCTCTCCCCCTTGATTTCCCATCGTTTGGATAAAAGGAACTGGATCTGACCAAATAGGATTTGCCTTTGGTGATAAGTAGCCAATTCCAACGCTCCCTATCACAAATAGAAGCAACGGGATCATCCATTTCAAGATAGAGCTATTATTATTCCCTAAGCCTTCATTGTCGTTTAATCGAAAGTATGTCAGCATCCCCATCGCTGTAAAACCGATTATTACCGTCCGAATTATAGCATCATTAGCACTATAAATCGTAAAGGTATCTAGAACTGTAATATAGATAATTGTCAATAAAAAGAACGTAAAAATCTTTCTTCGCTTAATCAGCCAGTAATCAATTAAATAAGCCATTAACCATAGCAAAATGAAACAAAGACAGCTTTTAAACATATTGGTCATTTCTGGCCAATTTGTATCAAATACTACTACTAAATTATCAATAAATTCAGCAACAAAGGGCTGAATCCATTGGAAGGTTAAAAAGGATTCCTCATAATATAAATATTGAAGAATAAATATAATATAAACAGTCTTTATTGTTCCACTTATTAAGCTCGGCACTCGCAAAAAGGCTAACAATAAAGAAAGCCCAAGGAATAGGTGAAAAACAATTATATTTCCTGTATTCGTCAATTCCTCTAGGGGCCTGAGCCATTCCCATATTAATAAAAACCCTAATCCGTACAATAGAAAATTGGCTATTGTAATGTGTTTTTTGCTAAAGGCTGTGCTCATTTAAGCAACCACCTCCCCAAACGCCTCTTTAAATCTCCCCTCAGAAACATGGAGGACTCGAATCCCTCTTTTTGCAGCAAAAGCACTTAATGTTTTTTCATCACTAGATAGACCTTCCTTCTTACCTGTAACAACAAACACTGCCACATTATACCTTTTGCTAGAAAGCCAGCCTACCTTCTCTACTAGCTCTCTTGTTAGCTTTGACGTAATTAACATGACTGCTGCCTGCTGCGGTAACTGACTACTTTCATTGTCCAAAACCTCTGCAAGTGTTATATCCTTCGCGGTTCGAACCTTTGCTAAATGATAGAGCAGCAGCTGTTGTTGACTTTCTCCGCCTCTTATCGGAAAAATTGTTCGATCCACATCTATCGATAAAAGGCCTACCTGAGCACCTTTTTTTAAAATAGCCCTTGTTATAGAAGCGGCGAAAGAGACAACTGCGTCAAATCTATTATTTTCCTCGCAATCCATCACAATCATAATGTCATGAGACTGTTTCTGTTCAAATTCTTTCGTCATCATATTATTTCGCCTTGCGCTGGCTTTCCAATTGATCCAAGAAAAGCGATCACCAGGCTGATACTCTCTAATCCCTACAGCCATCGTCGTATCTCGCTGTACCCGTTCCTTCGAGGAAGTCATTCCCTGTTCATAATGATTTTCCAATGGTTTGTAAACCATCTCTTCAAAAGGAGGATAGACAAGAATTCGATCAACCTGTATATAAACCTTCTCCTTCTCAATCAGTCCTAAAGGGTCCCCTATTTGTAGGAGCAGCTGATCAAATATATGCTCTCCCCTCGGTAACTCTTTCACCGTATATTTATACGTAAGACTACGTCTAAATCCCGGCATCAACATTTTCTTCCCCATGTTTTTTTCTTCTAGCGCCGAACTGAAGGAATCTTCCACCATTACATAAAAAATTGGAAAGAATGTATTTCTCGTTAATTCAATCTCTATATGCATTTCTTCTGTTGCACTATATTCATATTTATGAATTTTCCGCTTTACTTGCCAGTCTCTAATTGGATAGCCAGCAATCAATAATCCATACAAAGCAAATGGTAAAAAGCTATAAAATAAAAACCAGCTCACGAATCCACCTTGGAACATGGCATAAGAAAAAACCATTGCTATTAGTAAAAATAGCAGGATTAGTTTCCAAATCCGATTTAATTTTCGCAGAAATCTTTTCATTACTTCACTAACCTTTGCACCGGCACAGGCACTTGCCCAACAATTCGATCGATAATTTCCACAGCTGATATTCCATCGAATTTCGTTTCTGATTTTAAAATAATTCGATGCGCAAAAACAGCATGCACTAAAAATTGTACATCATCAGGAATAACATAATCTCTCCCTTGTATAAAAGCATAGCTTTGTGATGCTCTCATTAATGCAATGGAACCCCTCGGACTAACTCCTAGATAAATACTCGCATGCTCTCTTGTTGCAGTAGCAAGCTCTACTATATATTTTTTAATCGTATCATCGACATATACTTGTCTTACTTCATTTTGAAGACTAAGCAGCTCATCTAGGGTAACAACCGACTCTAATTTTTCAATTGGCGCGGCTACTTGAACTCTTGTTAACACTTCCATCTCTTCTTCTACAGTTGGATATCCCATTTGCATTTTCAATAAAAATCGATCTAGCTGCGCTTCAGGAAGAGGATACGTCCCTTCATATTCAATTGGATTCTGTGTTGCCATAACAAAGAACGGCTTTTGCAAATGATGGGTAATTCCATCAATCGTTACACTACTTTCTTCCATGGCTTCTAAAAGAGCCGACTGTGTTTTCGGGGATGTTCGATTTATTTCATCTGCAAGAATGATATTCCCCATGATTGGACCTGGAACAAATTGAAATTCCAGTTCTTTCGGATTATAAATGGAGACTCCTGTTACATCAGAGGGTAATAAGTCTGGGGTGAATTGAATTCTACGGAAATTTGCGCCGACTGATTTTGCTAGCGCTCTTACCATCATCGTTTTCCCAACTCCAGGCACATCTTCTAATAAAACATGTCCCTGAGCAAGCAAAGCAATTAAACTAAGCTCTGCTACGTCTCTTTTTCCAATCATCACCTTTTCGATATTACCGATTATTCTGTTAATTGCTGAACTATGATTTCCTGCCATGCTTCTCCTCCTGTTGTATTTCTATTAAACTGCAAGTACCTAACACTCACTCTCAACGAGCAATTTGACTTCTGCACTATTTTCATCCTAGAACTAATAATCTTTCAAAAAATATTCTATCTAACAAACTATTATTATTAAAACTGTCTTCTATTCTAGCATGGCCAATTTTTATGATAAAAATTCCTGTGGATTTAATCCTAATTCCCGACATATTTCCATCACTACTTGTTTTTCTCTTTGATCAAAGTGACCGTCTGCATACCCAATTGCAATACAATATCTTGCTACAAGTCTTGCAATCTCTGGCTTTGAGCGCACTTTCCCTAATGCACGAAAACATTCGGTCCGACCAATAATTTGATCGTATTCTATTTTTCGGACAAAATGATTAAATTGCTGAATTACTTTATTTGTCTCAAAAACACGCAATTCCTCACTTTGATGGATAAACTCCATCATTTTTTGTTCTTCCGAAGGGTCTAATCTTCCATCTGCCATTCCTACTAATGCACATGCAGCAACAACCGCATCTAATACTTCCGGATTTTTATATCTCATAAAAAGGTCTTTCGCCCGTTGTTTCTGCTGTCTGCCCCATTCTGCATAATCTGTCTGAGAAGGAGACCAACTATACCCACAACTATTACAGGTTATTTTTAATTGCCCTTTTCCAATAAAGCCGCCTAGTAATCCAACTGGCCCTAAAATTAATCCGCCAATTGCCGCTTTCCCAATTCCAAATCCTTTTTCACCTGTACGGACATTCGTGCTATGACATCTATTACACTGTATATTTTCACTAGAATAACGGTTATTAGTACCAGCTTGTCCATACATTTGCTGGTTATTCGAATACATCGATTGTCCGGTCTGCTGATACGCACCTCCACCAGAAGATGTGTTGCTTTGTGCTTCAAGTGAATGAAAGGAAGAACGAATTGGTTCTTGATAGACTTGTTGTGTAGCTGAATTAGGATAAAAAGGTGTCGCTGGCTCATCCTCTACAGTTACTCCGAAATTGCGACATAAGGCAGCTAATCCACCTTGAAAACCACTGCCTATTGCATTAAACTTCCACTCACCTTGATGGCGATATAGCTCTGCTGCAACAATCGCTGTTTCAACTGTGTAGTCTCTTCCAAGATTGAAACGAAGAAGTTCTACTTGCTCTCTTTCATTATATACTCTGACATAGGCATTTGATATTTGTCCAAAATTTTGTCCTTTTTCGTAAGCGTCATGGATTGTAATAGTGAAAGCGATCCGTTGAATTGTGGTAGGTACTCGTGTCAAATCTACATTAATTTGTTCATCGTCCAATCTAACATGTCCTGTCCGGTTATCTCCACTAAATACGACAGACCCATTAGCACCAGTTGGGTTATTATAAAAAATAAAATCATTATCGCTACATACTTTATGATTATCCCCCAACAAAAAAGCAGAAGCATCTAAATCATAGTTGGCACCATGTTGATTAATATCCCACCCTAAACCAATTATTACATTGCTCAATCCAGGATGTACTTTCGTCAAATCTACCTTTTGACCTTTGCTTAGCATAACCCCCACAAAGAATCTCTCCTTTTACACGCGTATTCTTCCAACCATGTATTACCTATTATTTTACAGCATTTTCTAGGTATTTGTACGGATATTCATTTACATTTGTATTACAACTATACTTATTACGATACAACACATGAAAAAGTTTCTAATTTTCATATTCCTCCCTCTAAGAAAATGTAATGTTTTTTCTATCATTGTCATAAAAAAAATAAAGAAGACATGTTTGTCATGAATTTGGTAGGTTCGTAACGATTATTTAACCGAAGGATAAAGGCTAGTATTGTAGAATGGTTAAGTAAAGGAGTTGTTACTTTTGTTATTTGGTTCACTTATTTGTAAGATACGAAAATATCATAAATATAATTATTATTATAGTGGGATATGCATCACTTGCGGAGATGTAAGAAAAGAATACGAAAAAAAACAAGAAGTTTCCAAAGAGGAACAGGCAGAAGAAAAGGATACAGATCAGTCGATTAATCAATAATTCATTTTTTATAAAATATTTAAGGCTTTGTTAAATATAATGTTTTTTAATGTCAGAAGAACATATTCTTCTCCTCTTTTTTCTTCAGCACTTATTACTTATCTTTTTGCCGATGAAATTACATTTTATTCAACAAAGCCTGAATGAAGATAGCAATCTCCTTTAAAGACTAACGATTTACTACCCGTTGTATATGAATTACTAAATATAGCTTTTCATTATCTGTTAACGAATAATTGAATTGATTTTCAATATATTCATTTATTTTTTCCGTACATTTGAACGCTTCCTTATGCTTATGTTTAACCATTTCAAAAAGATACGGGTCATCATCATCCATATATGCTTTACTATAGAGTCTTTGAGCAAAGAACTTCAAATGAGTGAGAAATCGAAAATAGTTTAGTGATTCTTCGTCAAACTCCATTTTATAATGATATTTAACGATATTTAATATATTTTGCATTACCTTTGTTATGTTTGCAACATTGGCCATTTCCTGGTTTAAGTCTGAGTTCACTATATGCATTGCAATAAATCCAGCCTCATCCTCTGGCAGCTCAACCCCTAATTTTTCCTTAATTAGATGAACTGTCTCCATCGCAATAGCATACTCTTCCTTATAAAAGCGTTTTATTTCCCACAATAAAGCGTTCTTAATTTCATACCCTTTTTCTATTCTTTGAACAGCAAAATGTAAATGGTCTGTAAGAGAGATATAAAAACTATCATTCAATTTTCTTCCAAGCCGACTGCTAGCAATTTTTAATGTCTCTTCTGTGATTTCGATATATTCAACTGGCACTTCATATAATAGCGTTTTAAATTTTTCTGATATATCATTATTTTTCAAAGCAAATATTTTCTCAATTTTTGCTTCATCTACTGAATCACCAGGTTTTTTTTGAAAAGCAATGCCTCTTCCCATGACTACTAACTCTTCTTTTTTTTCATTAAATGTTCCAATAACATTATTGTTATAAACTTTTTCTATTTTCATTAGACCACCTGTAGTTTAATATGGCTTTACATTTATTATAATTGAAAGTGATCGTGATAGTATCATTAAATTAGAAAGAAGGAAAGTTGAAAAAATCAACTTTCCTATTTCACTTTTTATACATTTTCTCCATTAGATGCGATAACTTCTTTATACCAATTAAAACTCTTTTTCTTTGATCTATTCAACGTTCCGTTCCCTTCATTATCCTTATCTACATATATATATCCATAGCGTTTTTTCATTTCACCAGTAGAAGCACTTACTATATCAATGGGACCCCAGCTGGTATAGCCTATAATTTCTACACCATCACAAATGGCCTCTGACATTTCTAACACATGTTTACGTAGATAATCTATTCGATAATCATCATTTACCTCTCCATTTTCCGCCGGCATATCGATAGCACCTAACCCATTCTCTACTACAAATAACGGCTTTTGGTATCGATCATACAATTGATTTGCTGTAATGCGGAAGCCTTTCGGATCTATCGTCCAACCCCACTCTGATTTTTCTAAATACGGATTTTCAATAGATCCAAATACGTTACCAGACGTTTTCTTATTAATTTCTGGATTGGTGCTTGTAGTACGACTTGCATAATAGCTAAAACCAATATAATCAACTGTATATTTTTCTAGTAATGCTTCATCCTGCACTTCCATCTTAATCGTTAAATTATTATCCTTGAAAAATCTCTTGGCATATCCAGGATATCTTCCTCGAGATTGAACGTCTATAAAGAAGAATGAATCTCTATCTTTTTCCATTGCATCAAAGACATCAGCAGGATTACAGGAATAAGGATAGGTTTGACCAGCTGCCAGCATACAGCCAATTTTCATATCAGAATTGATTTCATGACCTGCCTTTACAGCTAAACTGCTTGCAACCAATTGATGATGCGCTGCTTGATACTTCACTTGAAGCTTATCTTCTCCTTCTTCAAACACCAGCCCTGCACCAACAAATGGCAAATGCAAAAGCATATTGATTTCATTAAATGTCATCCAATATTTCACTTTATCCTTATAGCGCTCAAATAAGGTAATTGCATATTTTTCAAAGAAATCAACTAGTTTACGATTTTTCCAGCTACCATAATTCTTTACTAGATTTATAGGTACATCAAAGTGAGCAATAGTTACTACTGGCTCAATTTCATCAAAGACAGCATCATAAAACTTTAGTCCAGCTTCATTTGGTGTAGGATCATCACCGTTCGGATAGATTCTTGCCCATGAAATCGATAAACGCAGTGCTTTATATCCCATTTCTGCAAAAAGGGCAATATCCTCTTTATAACGATGATAGAAGTCAATTGCTTCATGTGAAGGATAGAATTCTCCTTTAAGCGGTTCGTAAGACGGAAGATTTCCCATCATAATGTCAAATCTTTTAGTTCCTGTTGGTAATAAATCAACAGTTGTTAAACCCTTTCCAGCTTCTAAATAAGCTCCTTCCGCTTGATTAGCAGCAATTGCTCCACCCCATAAAAATCCTTTTGGAAACGCCATATTAACAATCATTCCTTTCTCTATATCTTTTTCCTGTTTTTCACTTTGTTTCTAGATGGAATAAGGAATCTCCTTGTTGTATGTGTTTTTTATCTGTAACCTCTAGGTAAAACTCTCTATAATTAGTAATAACTATTGGTGTCGTTAAGGGTTTTCCAGCTTTAGCTATTTCATCCATATCAAATTCGATAAGCAATTGTCCTTTTCTTACCATTTCACCTTGTGTAGTGTGTACAGTAAAATATTTGCCTTCCAATTGAACAGTATCCATTCCGATATGAATCAATATATCCGCACCAGTATCTGTTGTAATACCAATTGCATGTTTAGTAGGAAATAAAGCAGATACAGTCCCATCTACAGGAGCATATAATTTCCCTTCACTCGGTTCAATTGCGATACCATGGCCAAGTGCACCAGATGCAAATGCTTCATCTTTCACTTCTGATAACGCTTTTACTTTTCCAGTTAAAGGACTTTTTACTTCCTCTTTTTCCACTTTTGTCGCTGCCACTTGATTAGCAGATGTATTTTTCCCAGCAGAATCTCGATTTTTATTAATACTTCCAAACATCAATGTCAATAAGAATGCAACGATAAAGCCAACAATGATTGATATCACCACTCCCCATAAATTCATATTGATTCCAGTTGGAGTAATGTAGGAAGGAATACCAAAGATTCCAAGACCACCAACGATGTAACCCTTTACATCCGTAAGACCCGCAATAGCACCACCAATACCAGCACCGATACAGCTAATAATAAATGGTTTCTTTAATGGTAAGGTAATCCCATAAATTGCTGGTTCTGTTACGCCAAAAATACCGGAAATAAATGCTGGATAACTCAATGTTTTTAGCTTTTGATTTTTTGTTTTAATTAAAATAGCAAGAACTGCACCGATTTGCGCAAAGGATGCTGCAAATACAGGAGATAAAATAGTATCATAGCCAAGTGTTGCTACATTGTTAATAGCAATTGGCACTATACCCCAATGGAGACCGAAGATAACAAGAACTTGCCAGAATCCACCAATTAATAATCCAGCAATAACTGGGCTTAAATTATATAAGAACAGAGAACCTTGACCAATTAGTGTACTTGCCCATGTTGCAATTGGACCAATAACAAGAAATGTTACTGGAACTACAATTAATAATGTAAATAAAGGAACAAGAAACGCTTTAACTACATCCGGCATTACCTTTCTTAACCATTTCTCTACTTTAGAAGCAAAAAATGCAGATAAAATAATCGGTATAACAGAAGAAGAATAACTCATTAAGATTACAGGTATTCCTAAGAAGGTAATATGGATTGGCGATTCAAATAATGTCCCCCCAAAGATCGTATATAAAGGATCACCTGCTGTTAAAGTGGATAGAGTTGGATATACTAATGCAGATCCTATTGCCATTCCAATAAACGGTGTTCCCCCAAACTTCTTAATTGCAGTATATCCTAGGAAAATTGGCAAGAAATAAAATAGAGCATCACCTGTTGCATTTAATATTTGATAAGTACCAGAAGATTCCGTCAGCAATTTAGTTGATAAAAATAGTGCATTAAAACCTTTAATCATCCCAGATGCTGCTAATACACCAAGAACAGGAGTAAAAATACTAGAAATCATATCAATAAATCGATTGAAAAGAGATCCTTTTGAACCTTCATTTTCCTCTACAGGCTTTTGATTTTGAAAGCCGCCTACCAAGACAACTGCTTGGTATACGTCAGGAACATGGTTTCCGATAACCACTTGATATTGTCCACCGCTTTTCATAACCGTTACAACATCATCCATATTTTTTAACACTTCTGTATTTGCTTTGCTTTCATCTTTCAGCTTAAAACGGAGACGTGTAATACAATGAACAACACTGAAAACGTTTTCTTTTCCACCCACATTGGCAATAATATCTTTCGCTAATTGCTCATATTTCATTTTTGACCCTTCCTTCACTCTGGAATTTGGTTTTAACAAATAAAAAAACCTGACCCGACTAAAATACACGCAAGATAATAGCATGTTTTTCTAGTCAGTTCAGGTTATGCCCACTTAAGGTAACATTCCTTCACGGAACTTTTAAGTTTTGTTATTTGATATCTGTAATTTATCACGCTTTAAAATAGATGTCAACGCTTTCTTTTAGAAAAATTGAATTTTTTGTCACTTTTCTAAAACTATCTTATTTAGCTGTTTTATACTGAAAATAAAATGGAGAAAACTTATAAGAATCAAAAATTACCTTTAAGTGAGGCTATTTATAAGATCTAATAAACAAATAATCCTTATTTTTCTCATAAATATTATTCTTCAAACAACCATCATTACTTCGTACCTCCATTATCCAGAAAGATACGCTTAAATGTTTTCTGGATAACAAGTTATATATCATTTCCTAGTGACATAAGGTATACAATGTGTAAATACTCATGTGAAGGAAAAAATAAAACTGAATATAGGAGGAAGTACATGCTTTGGATTCTAAGTGCACTGATCATTTTAGGGTTTAGCTTATTTATCCATACACAGATACAAGACCTGCCAGAAAATCAAATGACGGTGAAATGCTTGCCTATGCTGTATGGAATGTCTTCTAGTGTTGCCATCGGTGTTTTATTTGGTACAATTATGCCCACCGAATTAGGAATGGCTACCATTCTTTCCATCATCGTGAGTTTCTCCTTCGTACTTTTAATTTTTTTAAAATGCCCGATTGTTGCTATGATAGAAGCTGGAGCATCTAGTTTTATGGGAGCATTAATGGGAGCCATGCTAGGAGTCATGCTAAAAGAAGGAGAGGCAGTTTTGATGATTATTATGGTAGACGCCATTTTTCTGCTAAGTAGTTTCATTATCTACTATATTGTGAAGAAGTATCTGCCTAGTAAAAGAAGATTCACTTTCAATCTCTTAATCGTATCGGCTACCTTAAGTCTAGGAATTATCTTTTTAATAGGGATTTCTTATATGCTAAATAGTGATGAATTGCCTATAGAAACAAAGAATTCTCATCATCACTAAGGATTAAGATGGTTTTATCCGTTTTTAGCGAAAACGATTATCGAATATTCATATTCTTAATTCTCTTTAAGACTTCTAACAACTTCAGGAACTTTCAAACCTTCTTAATAAATAAGTATGTGAAGCAAGAATAAACCAAGGTTTCCACTCGACCACAAGAATGAGTGAAAACCTTTATCATCTATTCTAAATATCTTTCTATCTCCTTGCTTACTTCATTAATCTCATTTACTAACCGATTTCGCTGTCGAACAAAAAAGGTCCTATTAAATAAAAATTCTTCTTGTGATGTGTTGCTCTGATAGACGCCCTTTACCTTAGCTAAACCTGGATAAGGGTGAAAAGGATACGTATTATCATAATCATATTTACTGGAATAAGAGAATTTAAGTCTATTGAATGTTCCGCCAACCGTTTTTAAGAGCTTATTGTATGACGCAACATCTGTTGTTTCTTTTTCTAAAAGCTCTTCCACCATCTTCGTTACCTTTTCAAAAGCTTGATAAATGGTTGTAAAACGGAAAGCTTCATCGGAATTTTCGTCTAGCTCTTTCATAATCCCTTTACTTTTTGTTAGAAAGTGAATGAGATTAACTGGCAAGATCGTAGCATTTGCTAAATGATCTACTAGCTCTACATGCATTCCTGTATCTCTCACCAATAAATCACTATCCACTTTATCGAGGAGATCCTCCTCCGTATGCCACCACCAGTTTCCTCCTGGTGTTTGATAGATTTTTTCCTGATCCAGCGGTTCATATTTAAGCATCAAATGGATAGGAATATTCGTACCCCAAAAGGATTGATCCGCCCCCCGAGGTAAATAGTCCATACGAGATGGTTCCCTATTTGTATAATCCCGAATAATATCCGTTAAAAGCTCCGCCTTTTCCACAGCTGTGGATCTTGGCACTACTTGGACATTTCCTTTTGTACCTGGAAAATCAATATTAATATGTGCTACACACTTCTCATTGATTTCCTCAAAAAATTGATCACAATACCAGGCAGACCCTGCATATCTACCATTTGAGTGCCCTGGCCACCAAGCTATTTTGATGCTTCGCTTACATTCTTGAGTAGAAAATATCCGTGCCAACTCCAGCATCAGGGCATTGGCTGTAGCATTGTCTGTTGCCCCTTTATACCAGGAATCATAATGTCCGGAAACCAGAATATATTCCTCTATTTCTCCGCGGATAGTAGCAACTGGCAGACTAGTCTTTTTAACAGAATTTCTCACTTCTGTTTTCAATAAGACTTCTAAAGAACGCTCCTCATTCAGCCACTCGAGCAGCTTTACTCCATCCTCATGGTTTATGCCTACAACAGGAATTTTCGTCAGTTGTCCCACATTTTCAATCGTAGGAGTACCCCAAATTGTCCCAACCGTTTCTTCATGAAGCGCCTTTTCCTTAGATGGCCATATATGAATAAGACCTATCGCTCCTGCCTTTTCTAGTTTTTTCACATAATCCTCGTAATAGTTCCAGCTGATAATAATTTTATCTTTCATCTTTTCATAACGGTCAACCGGTCCGCTCGTCTCACTTGATTGTTCACTATAGAAATCATACAAAACATGTCCCTTTACCCCTTGGGGAAGATTGGCACCAAATGATCTTGCTTTTGCACGAATAACTAGTTTCATAGGTGCAATGATAGATACTTCTCCATAGATAGGATCACTAAAGTAGCCATCAAACTGGTAACGTTCATACGGAATATGATGCTGCTGTAAATTTTCCACGATATAATCTACCGCACTTTCAGCCTCATCCTCTCCGGTTAACCGTTCATACACAGAAAGCGCCTTGACATGATGGTATAAAAGATCCTTATCGATTAAATCTACATGCTGGATTTTCAATATTTTTCATTCCTTTATTAATAATGAATAATATCTGCAACGATAACAAAAACTCCGCCTATAACAAGCCATATTACCAATAATGGCCAGAAAAACTTCACCCATTCTTGGTATTTTATTTTGGATACCGCTAAGCTTCCCATCAACATGGCAGAGGTAGGTAGGATACAATTAGATAACCCATCTCCTAGCTGATACGCTAATACAGCAGTTTGTCTAGTAACATCAATTAAATCAGCTAACGGAACCATTATTGGCATTGTCGTAGCAGCAAGTCCTGTTCCAGAAGTAATAAAGACATTCATAATTGTTTGAAAGAAGTACATCCCTAGAACCTGAATATAGCTTGGCATATGGTCAACCATTATCGCTAACCCATTAACAACCGAATCAATAACATGTCCCTGCTCTAAAATAATGACAATTCCTTTGGCTAATCCGACAATAAAGGCACCAAAAGTTATATCTTTTGCCCCTATTACAAATTCACTTGCAATTTTGCTAGGTCCAAATTTGGATAAGAAACCTACGATAACACCTAACGCTAAGAAAAATGCCGCTAATTCCTGCATCCACCAACCCTTTTCTGAAACTCCCCAAATGAGTAGACCAAAGCCGGCTAACACAGCAATAATTGTTAAATAATGACTTACTTTCATAGATGGCAACGAAGCCACATCCATATTTTTATGCCCTTCTTCTTTTTCAAGTTGGACAACAATACTGAAGGACGGATCCTTTTTCACCTTTTTCGCATAACGAATAATATAATAACTAGTAGCAATTAGCAGAACAACAAGGATAATGGCACGTAACCACATTCCTGAAAACATGGGAATTTCAGCAATCGACTGAGCAATTCCTACGTTAAATGGATTTAGTAATCCTGCTGTAAAACCTGCCGCAGCACCTAACATAACCATTGCTGTCCCAGTTAGCGCATCATACCCTAAAGCTCTAGCAATCGCGATTCCAATTGGCACAAACGCCATTACCTCTGCAGACATCCCGATCGTTAATCCACCAAATGAAAACAGCGTCAAGAAAACTGGAATAATAACCAGACCTCGGTTCATAAAGGTTTTACCAACTCTACCAGCAACTGCTTCAATCGTTCCAGTAGAATTGATGATTTGAAAAACTCCACCAACAATAAAGATAAAAAAGACCGTATCACTTGCACTTACTAAACCTTGCACAACTGCTAATGGCAGATTAAATAGACTAAGAGGATTCTGTTCAACATGATGGTAGGAATCCTGTACAACCACTGTATTTCCTGATTTTTCATCTTCTACACGATCGAATTCTCCTGCAGGAAGTATGTAAGTGAGAACTGCAGCAAATAACACCATCATTAAAATGATGACAAATGTATGTGGCATTCGAAGCTTCTTTGCCTTTGGATTCGTCATTGGAGATACTACATTAGAGGCAAGCTTATTCATTTTCAACCTATTCACCCTTTACTTTTTATTCATCTATTATTTATGATTATTTTCCTTATTACTTGTTTCTTTTCCATTCCTCAAACTCACTACGAATGGCTTGAAGAGCTTGTTCGTTTGTGTATACGTCATAAGCTGTCATCGCTAACGCTTTTGCCGCTTTATTTAACCCCTGCATCCCTTCTTCTGAGCCAGCAGCCTCCACAAACTCTGGTGTGTGTGTATTTGCTGAATCTGTAATTTTAATATAAGGATGAATCGTAGCCGTAACCTGCCCAACATTGCCTATATCAGAAGAACCGATTCCTCCTTTTTTAGGAGGGTTACATACTTCTTCATCCAAGTGCTCCAAATTATCTTTAAAAAGATGGGCAAGTGCGTGATTATTATTTCTTTCCGCATAAATAAGTCCTTCTTCAATCTCTAGTGCTGCACCTACAGCCTCTGCAGAATATCGAGCAGCAGCATACACTTTTTCGCGAACAATTTCCAACTGCTCGACATTTTCCGCCCTAAGTAAAAATTCTGCCTCACAATAAGCTGGCACTACATTTGTAGCTTCCCCACCCTTTGTGATAATCCCGTGAATTCTCACATCATCCTTAAAGAACTGACGCAAGGAATTAACAGCGACAAAGGTATGAATTACAGCATCCAATGCGCTGATTCCTTGTTCAGGACTTGCAGCAGCATGGGCTGCCTTGCCATAATATTTAAATGTAGCATCAACACAAGCCAATCCTCCCCGTAAAACCATCGATTTCTTATGGGGATGACACATCATGGCTACATCCACTTGATCGAAAACTCCTTCTTCCACCATGATAATTTTTCCGCCACCAAGCTCTTCTGCTGGTGTTCCTAGAACAACGATTTTCCCTTTTAAATTTGGAATCGTCTCCTTTAGCGCTAGCGCAGCACCTACGGCAGAGGTACCAATGATATTATGTCCACAGCCATGCCCTAATCCTGCCAGCGCATCATATTCTGCCAGTAAAGCAATCGTTGGCCCACCAGGCTCTCCTTCCCAAGTTGCCCGAAAGGAGGTTTCCAATTTTGCAATTCCTTTTTCAATAACAAATCCAGCTTCTTCAAGCGGTGCTGTTAGCCAGTTCATTGCTTGATACTCGTGAAAACTCACCTCTGGATTCTGATGAATCTTTAACGATAATTCACGCAATTGCGAATCCATTGCATCCACCTTATCGATAAGTGCCTGTTTTTCTTGAACCCTCTCTATATACATCAATATACAACCTCCGAAATATTCTGAATAATCATAATCATATTTTTCATTGTAATACCCCTTTTAAAATAAGTAAAATTAAGCTTTTTTTCGTAACTCATAAAAATTTTTTATGGATATCCCAAACAATTACATAAATAAAAATTTATAATTATGCAAAATACCGCAGAAAAAAAGAGAATTCCGCGCTCATTCTCTTTATTCCATCTATTCATCCACTTTTTTTATATATTGAACAAACTCGGCTACTGTCGCTAAGTTCATCGATGATTCTCGATAGTACATCCATGTTCTTTTTTTCATTTCCTGACCGTTTTTAAAAAAGAGCGGAACATGATATAAGTCATCACTCTTCTTTAGAAAAACACTAGGGATAATCGCATACCCAAGTCCCTTTTTCACCATTTCCTTACACGTTTCATAGCTATCTACTTGCATTGTAATCAAAGGTGGTTCGATAAACCTTTGATTCCACCAAAAATCAATGCTTTGTTCGAAAGGGTTATAAGGGCTTGTCTTATATTTTAGTAGCACCTTAGGTTCTTTTCTATTAATCATTGGCATCTGAGGAAGTTTATTTACATCGATTGGCTCATTTGCAATAATACAGACATTTTCTTCGCTAAGAAGATATTTCCCATCAGACCAATTATAATCTCCTCTTACAATCGCCACATCAATTTGCCCATCTAATAGTAAATCCATCATTTCCGTACTGAATCCAGTATCCACGTTTAATTCCACTTTCGGGAACATTTTTATATAATCCTTTAATATAGAAGGCAAATTATACAAACCAAAATGACTATTAACACCAATTTTCAAACTTCCAACCAGTTCATTCTCCATATTTAGGAGAAATTCTTTTGTCTTTCGTAAATCGCTTAGAATTCTTTTTGCATATTCCACTAAATGTTCACCAGCTGGAGTCAGCCTTATATTTTTCCCATTTTTAGAAAGGATTTCAACCTGAAATTCCTTTTCCAGTTGACGTATACGATAAGTCAAGGCAGGCTGGGTCATAAATAGATGTTCCGCTGCTTTCGTAATATTCTGTTCCTTCTGTAAATAGAGCAGCAACAAGCAATCCTTCTCATTCATTTTGTTTCCCCACTTGTATCTTAGATTATCTTCTATTTAAGCATACAGGGATATTGTTGACCAGCCCCCTTTAGCCATCGTACAAATTTTTAGCATGCCACACTTTTCATAAGAACACTATTTTGTTACTTATTATCCGCAAACCAAATATGATAAAATGGATAAATGACTACAATGAGTGTGAATACATATAGCAAAACCTTAATAAAACATCCATCATTTACTTTCAAAGTAACTTAGGAGTGTACTTAGAATGAACAAAAAAGATATAGCAAACATTCGAAAACAATTCAAAATGAACAACGATTTACTTAGAATTACAGACATGTTTAATGTTTATGTCATGAAAGAATCGAGTGATATATTCCATTATCAAAGCCAACCATTTGGTATGCTTGATCAAGATCAGCAAGAGTTATTTTTACATAACTTCAAGAAATTACTTGCCGGGAATTTAGATGAAAAGCTCTTTGAATTAAAATTCCAAAGGGATGCAGAAAATAATAGCCAGCTTATTTTACATAAAGGATTACTTAGCTCTGAAGTAGAGGACTGGAAAGAGCAAATGCTCCAGATTGTGGACAAAATGCTTGCGAGCAGACAATATGAAAAAGACATTGTCATCACCTTCATTCGCGGAGAATATTTAAAGCCGAAGAAACGCCGCAGTGAAGAGTCTGAAGAAAGTGACCGAGATACTGTTTTCTCCCATCCTTTCATTCTATGCAGCATCAATAACACACAAGAGCCGAAAAAAGAATTGCTTTTTGATTATGTAGAGAAAGAATTTAAATACAATATTGTTGTTGATCCCATTATAAATCTTAATGCACCGATGGGCGGATTTCTTTTCCCTAGCTTCTCAGACAATTCCGCAGATGTTAACCATATTCTCTATGCGGCAGGCAAGATTCATGAACCAGATTACCAATTTATCGAAGAAGTGCTCAACGGCGAAGAAATGATGACTGCTCAAGATGATAAAATTGTATTTGAAGAAATTATTAAAGATGTCACCGGTGATCAATTAAGCACCTCTACTCTTTCCAATGTGTATGAGGAAATTAACCGGATGATTGTGGAAAACGAAGAGGAAGAAGTTCCTAAATTAGACTCCAAGGACGTCGAACAAGTCTTAAAAATGAGCGGCGTGGAGGATATCAGTCCAGAAAAGGTCGAATTTGCTTTCAAAAAGATTATTGATGATGATAAATACGAGTTAAAAGCAAGTAATATCTTGCCAAAATTCACATCAAAGTCGATTAAGATCAGTACAAAAATCGCCAATATCGCAATCAGTCCACCAGATTTACGCTATGTGAAACAAATCGAATTTAGCGGAAAACGTTATTTAATGATTGAGGTCGAAGAGGATACTGTTATCGAAGGCTTTACAATGATTCCTGAAGCTTTTGGCGGGAGTTCAGAAGAATAATAAAGAAAGAGGATTTTCCATGTTAGAATGGAGAATCCTCTTTCTTATCATATCCTCTAAGAATGATTTAAACTCAATCATCTATCTCTCTACCTACTGCCTACCATACAGCCCTTTTTTCCACCCCTCTGTATATGCTTAAAGAAACAAGATCCCCTGGCAAGAATCGTTTTTCAAAAACAGAAGCATAAACATTAATCGTCTCTTCACCTGATTGAATACTATAATGAATTTCATTGCCTTGAAATTGAGCAAATTGAACAGTGCCTGTCATTTGGTTTTCGTCCGCCTCTCCAAGCTTCCATTGTTCAGGACGAACAGGATAAAGATTTTGAGCTTTAATTTCTGATGAAATGCCAATGTCTAGCCAGGATACGGTGGGGAAATCCGCAGGAATAAATCGATCCTCTTTAACCCATTCCCCTTTTATAAGATTGCTTTTTCCAACAAAGGTAGACACAAATACCGACTGGGGAGCATTATAAATACTTTCAGGAGTACCAATCTGCTCTATTTGCCCCTGATTCATCACGACAATTCTATCAGCCATTGCTAGAGCCTCCCCTTGGTCATGGGTAACATAAATAATTGTTGTCCCTAGCTTCCGGTGAATCGCGCCAATTTCCCTTCTCATTTCCATACGAAGCTCGGCATCAAGTGCACTTAAAGGCTCATCCATCAATAGTAGAGACGGCTTTGGAACAATAGCACGCGCAAGGGAAACACGTTGTTTCTGCCCTCCAGAAAGTTCAGCTGGATATCGATCTTTTAAATGAGAAAGACCGACCATTTCCAATGCTTCCGCAACCCTTATCGCCTGCTCCTCCTTGGCATTCGTTTTGCCAAATCGATGATGCTTCAGTGGGAATTGAATATGCTCTTCTACTGTCATATGTGGCCATAATGCAAAGGACTGGAACACCATACTAATATTCCTTTTTTCAGGTGGGACAAGCTTACTGGAACTTGCTGCTATTTCATTATCTATCGTAATCGTTCCATCTGTTGGTTTCATAAATCCTGCCAAAAGCCGTAGCAGTGTCGTCTTCCCACATCCAGAAGGACCAAGAATAGCAATAAATTCTCCGTTCAGCAGTTCCAAATTAATATCATGAAGTGCTGTAAAGTTCCGATAGTTCTTTTTTAAGCCATCAATACTAATCACTTTTCATCACCTTCTTCTTCCATCTTTTCTCTAATAAAACAAACATAATCCCCATTGTTAATACAGCTGTTACAATTAATGTGGAAAATGCGGTGGAATAAGTCGTGTATCCCGCTTGCTCAAAACTAAAGATGACAACACCGATCGTTTCGGAACCGCTTGACCATAGAAGACTCGAAACAGTAAGCTCCGTTAAGGCAGTTAAAAATACAAGAGCGGCACCACTTAATACACCGGGCATAAGCAATGGAAAAAGGATGTTTCTCCATTTAGCATAAGCGCTTGCCCCCGAAGTTCTTGCCGCTTCCTCCATAGTAGGATCAATTTGTGAAAAAGCAGTTAGACTTCCCCTCATTTGCAGTACGGTAAAACGGGTTATATAAGCAATAAGCAAAATCCATATTGTTCCATAAATACCAGGTTGCACGCCCGGTAAAGGCTGTAGCCACATTAATATAATTGCTAAGGCAAAAACGGTTCCTGGCAAAGCATATGGAATTGTTACAATGATTTCCGAAGCCTTCACAAAAAAGATTGGCTTTTTAAAGCGAAGATAGGCAATAGCTGTTCCAATAACCTTACAGATTAACATAGTAGCAAGTGCGAGCGTTACACTGTTTCCTATTGCTGAACCGGTTTTAGCATCTTCAAATAGTAAGTATCGGTAATTTTTTAACGAAAGATTTTCCCATGAAAGAGATAATCCATAAGCTTTGATAAAGGAGGTAGAAGCCATCACAATCAACGGAACAAGAGTTGTCAGCAATAAGAAAATCCATAGTACCGACTCCGCTACATTCTTCCAACCCCGGGAGAGATAATATCTTGGCTCTGTATCTCTTGCAGCTGTTTCACTGACACTGCTTTTTCTACTAATCACCCATTGCAAAACTGTACCAATTAGAGCAATCACGCCAAGAATAACGGAAAGTACAGCCGCTCTAGAAAAAGCAGATGGTCCATATCCAATTATCTGCTCATAAATATAAGTACTTAATACGCGAATATTTGCTGGAATCCCAAGAAAAGCTGGAATTCCGAAGTTATCAATGTTTGATAAAAACGCAAGAATACCGCCACTAGCAATTCCCGGTAGCGCCATTGGAAAAATAACTTTTCGAAAAACAACTCCCCTAGATGCTCCAGAAGTGCTAGCAGCATCTTTCAGTTCTCGCGGTATACGGCGAAATACCTCTACACTCATCAAGTAAACAAGGGGATAATGGGAAAGCCCCAGCACAAAAATAATCCCTCCCATGCTGTACAAATTAACAGATTTATGAAAAAGAAACTGAATAGGACCATTTCCTCCAAAAAATTGAACCCAAGCAAGTGTTGATATATAAGATGGGATTAAAAAAGGTAAGAATATAAGCAATTGCAACCATTTTTTTGCCCGGATATTCAAGTAAGCCATTGTAAAGGCAAGCCCTACTCCCAGCACTAAGGCTAGCAATGTACTAGAAATCGTAATGATAATGGTATGTTGAATGGTCCTCCACGTTGCCTTTTCCAACAGCACTTCCTGATAAAGCTTGAGACCAACTTCTTCGCCAGAGGATATGCTCAGCCATACAAGACGACAAACAGGAAGTAAAAATACGAAGACAAGCAACAGAAAGCCGGGCACGCCCCACCAATTACGGCTAAAATAAGAAAAGGAGAACGGAGATAAAGCTTCCGTTTTCCTTTCTGAACTCTGAACATGTGAGTTCATACTGTCCACTCCTTCTTAAAAAGTGTTCTATTCGCTGATAACTGTTTCAAAATCCTTCTTGTCCTCATCTCTTGTCTTATACAATTCCTGCACATCGGCAGAAATGACCTTTATTTCATCAATTGTCTTTAGTCCCTCTGGAGCTTCTACTCCTTTGCGGATTGGAGTATAACCAAGCTCTGCAGCAAGCTTTTGACCATCTTCAGAAAGTACGAAATCAACAAATGCTTTTGCTGCTTCTACGTTTTGGGCGTCCTTCATAATTCCAATTGGTTCAGTAATAACTGGCACGCCCTCTTCTGGATAAACAAGCTCAACGGGAGATCCTTCTGCTTTAGCGCGTGTAACAAGATAGTCAACAATCATTCCATAGTCTTCTTCTCCGCCAGCAACTCCTTTAAGCACGTCACCATTCCCCTTTGTTACAGTTACATCGTTTGCAGCGATACTATTATAGTAATCCCAGCCAAAGGTATCTTGACGAGTAAACACACCTAAATTATAGGCAGCTGCACCAGAATATAACGGACTTGGCATAATAATTTTCCCTTTTGCTTCTTTAGAAGTAAGCACATTCCAGCTTGTAGGCATTTCCTTTACATTTTCCGTATTCACAACTAATCCAGTAGCCATGACCTTTGTTCCAAAGTATGTATGATCTGGATCAACAAGCTCTGAAGGAATTTCAGCTGCTTCTTCTGTTTCATATACTTGAAGCATATCTTCTTCCTTTAAGCTTTCAAATGTTACTGCATCTGCAACTAGCAATACATCTGCCTGAATCTTTCCAGCCATTTTTTCCGCTTTGATTTTTGAAATTACTTCCTCTGTTCCAGAACGGAAGGTATCCACCTTTACATCAGGATATTTAGCTTGAAACGCTTCTACCAATTTGGCCGCATCTGCATCTGGCTGGGAAGTATAAAAATGGAGTGTTCCCTCTAGCTTCGACTCTGTAGAATCGGTATTTTCAGAAACATTACTTGCCTCACTACTTTCCTTACTACCACAGCCTGCAGCAAAGGCCATTACTATTCCAATTATTAATACAAGCATCCATTTACGCATAATCTATTTCCTCCTCATCTGTACTAGCAAAATTTAAATGAGCAAACCATCGTTCAATTTGTTCTTGTTTTCTTTTATGAAACGTCCTAAACTCAATCGGCGATATAGTCACAAACCCTGTTCTTAGTAAAAGAAAGTCACTATCATTCTCAAAATCTTTCATATGATGAAGTTGATCCTTCAGCCAGTAGTAGACTAATCCATGGGGATCGTTTAAACCTACATAAGAGTAGCGCGAAACCTTCATATCTGGCGGAACGATACGGATTCCCTTACATATTTCCTTAGATAAATAAGGCAAGTTAACATTCAGGAAAACGCCCTTTGGAATCTTATTCTGCAGAAGTACTTCCAAAATGGGATAAAATAGTTTTTTCACTTTTTCATAGTTAATGTCCATGTCAGAAAAGGCATTTAACGATACTGCCACAGAAGGAATGCCATAAAGCAATCCTTCCACTGCCCCAGCCATTGTTCCTGAGTAATAAAGGTCACGCCCCAGATTTGGTCCAAGATTTATTCCTGAAATAACAAAGTCAGGCGGTTCTTTCATAAGCACTTCGATTCCAAGCTTCACACAATCTGCTGGCGTTCCATTCACTGCCCAGCAACCTTTTGCACCTGGAAAAAGAGCAAGTGGTTTTGCCTTTAAAGGGACTCTTAGTGTAATCGAATGGCTGATTGCGCTTCTTTCCTGATCTGGACAGGACACATAAACATCTGCAAAATGCTGCAGCACTTCAACGAGTGCCTGAATGCCAGGAGCGAAAATGCCGTCATCATTCGTCACTAGAACTTTCATTGATGTACCCCCTTAATTTTTTCCAAGCTGTTTAAATAGTGAAGATTTTGATTCCACCAGTTCAAGCTTTTCGAAACATCAAAGCCTTCCACGACAACTGGAAGATAAGAGATAGAAAGAAATTCTTCCAACATTTTGCTGTCGAGTATTCCAGTACCAAGGGGAATATGTAGCTGACTTACGGAATTATCACTAATATGAATTTTGTCTACATTGATTAATTGTGCAAAAGCATGCTGAGGAATATCCTCCGAAATATGAGCGACATCAAAGGTTGTTTTAAGTTCGGGCAAAAAGCTCGATATCAAGCGATTCAGCGTATTAGGACTTGTTACAAATTCCTTTGGTTTTACCTCCATTAATTCCATGCTAAGGCTTTTCTTATACCGCTTCGCTGTTTCTAGTAACGTAAAGATAGATTCCATCATAAGTCCTTCATATAGTTCCTGTTTTATCTGAGGAAGCGTCAGCCTCCCGGGATGGAATGTTATTGAATCTGCACCTATCTCATCTGCTAGCTTAATAGAATGTTGGATTTGCCTAACAGAACTTTCTCGTATTTCTTTTTCTAAAGAACAAATATTCAAGTCCCAGCTGGCAGCATGCATAGTCAGGTTAAGGGAATCATCCTGATTTGCTTCACGGATTTTTTTAGGATCTGTCTCGTAGTACCAAACATGGTCTGCCCAAACCTCCAGTCCGGATAATCCGCTCTGCTTTGCAAGAAGCACCACTTTATCTGCCGGATACGCCCAAGCTAATGTTGAAGCAAAATGCATAAAAGTACCTCACTCCTTTTGATAGAAATTAGTTTAAATATTGTTATATCCTCTACTAATTAAATTTTAGAAAATAAATATAAAGCTAATTTGGGGAGGAATGTAAAGAAATTATTAATAAAATTCAGATAACTTTTGAGAGGATTATTGTTTTTTCAACAACAGGACGATCTTTTTGTAAAAACTGAGTAAATTATTTACAATTCATTAAAATATATTGCTGTTTATGGGGGGAATCTTTATTCAAACTCCTATATAATAACAAACTTTACTAAACAGCCTTTTTTAAAAGATAATAAAAAACCTGAACAATTATACGAAACCTTAATTAGCATTTGTATAATTGTTCAGGTTTATCTTTGGCTTCAATTTAAGCCCCAGTCTCAACGTAATATTTCTTCCCACCGAGCCGATTTAACTATAACTATCATTCCTTATATAATCATGGGTAGGAACCGAGAAATAAAAGGTACTTCCTTCATTTGGCGTACTTTCGAACCACAGTTCCCCTCCATTAATTTGAACAAATTCTTTACAAAGCATGAGTCCAATTCCAATCCCACGTTCACCCGCTGTGCCTGTTGAAGAAATCGGATAGGATTCTCTTTCCTGCAGTAACGCCTTTGCTTGTTCAGGATGAATTCCCTTACCGGTATCTTGAATAGAGACAATCACTTTGCCGTCTATCTTTTCTGCGTTTATAAAGATACTCCCATCATATTCAGTAAATTTAATCGCATTAGTAAGTATATTTCTAATAGTCAACTCTAGCATTTCCTTATCTGCATAAACAGATGTGTCTTTTTCAATTTGCGAGAATATCTTTATTCTCTTACGTTCTATTTTAGGTTGTAAAAATTCAACATTCCGCTTCATTGCACTTGATAGATTCCATAAATCAGGATGAAATATCATGCCCCCCTTTTGACTTCTAAACCAATCCAATAAATTTTCAACTAATGTAAAGGTATTTTGAATTTGTTTATCCATCTCATATACAACTTCAAGATGGTTTTCATCATCCTGTTGGATCTCTTCTTTCAAAATTTCCATTAAACTTATAAGAATAGAAAGGGGATCTCGAATATCGTGTGCAACAATGGTAAACATTTTATCCTTAAATGCATTAAGCTCCCTTAATTGTCTTGAATGATGACGGAGTTTTTCTTCTGCAATCATTTCTTCCGTAATATCATTTAACAACAGCATTTTCCCAACCGGATTTTGCCTCTTATCATGGATATCTGAGGAATACACCTGATAATATCTTAGTCCTAAATCCTTTTCTAGCTGAAGTTTACTCTTAATCGATTCTCCTTGTACCAACATTTTCACCAGCTTAGGATAAGCAGCAAAAATTTCAAATGCAGGTTGCCCTACAACCTTCTTACTTCCTAGCTCCTTAAAGATCTCGACAGCAGACTGATTATAGCTGGTGATAAGATGAGCTCGATCCACAACAATAACCGCTTCTCTCATAGATTCAAACACCTTTTGCAAGGCATGAGGAACTAATTTCATCATATTAAATTGATAAATCCCCCAAATAAAGAATATACCCAAGAAAAGGAAACCAATTGGAGAGAAGTCAATTGGCGTATTTAACATTCCACTTAAATAGATGAGCGTAATGCCGAATGGTCCACAAGAGCCTATTATCAATAAAGCTACTTGCATCTTCATATGTGCTTCTGCTTTTCGATACATATGAATAAGTAATCCCATTCCAATGATAACAAGAACATAGTTATAGATGATGTGCAGCATATAAAAAGGACCAGCAGTTTTTATAAGCACAGGAAAGCCTGATGTCTCATCAATCACCATCTTACGATAAAACAAATGATGCCAATCATTCGTGTAATGACTTATAAAGGTAACAACAGGAACAATCATCATCCCTATGATGATCCATTTCCGTTTAAACACTTGGATGTTGGTATAAAGCACAATCGTAAAAAACCATATAAGCGTACCAAAGGAAATACCAATATATTCTATCCTGAGCCAAAACTTTATCCCCTCAAGGCTAGTACTAATAACTTCAAACGCATACCCAAAAGCGTAAAATATACTAGCACATAAACTAAAGAAAAAATAAAAAGCAACTGGAATTTCTCTTTTTCTCCATGCAAGAAAAGCAATAAATGCAAGACAGCAGCTAACTGCTATTAAAATAACAAATATTATAAAGTTATACCCCACTTGTCAGTTACCCCCGACTCTTGTCGTTTATTATCCTATGACTATGATACCATTTGTGGATGAAAACAATATGAATCTATATATAAATGATTCTGCTTTTATTCAATCAGCTTTACTTCCTAAAAGTTTCCTCAACACTATTTAGAATCCTGCGATCAACACAATATACAAATCCTTTTCTTTTAACATAAATATATTTTTGGAAAATAATGGACTTCTATATCGTCATACGATATAACAAAACATATACATCGTATGACGATATAACGCTTGGGGATATAATTAAATTATTGGGAGGTGATTCAAATATCTGAAGAGAATAACCACGCAGCTTTATCAGAAGCAACTTACTATATACTACTATCTCTCCTAACGCCTCAACATGGCTATGGAATTATGCAATTTGTAAAAAAACTTAGCAACGATCGTGTAACTTTAGCTCCCGGCACACTTTACGGAGCAATTAAAGCACTCTTGGATAAAGGCTGGATTGAACTAAATGATACGGATAGTTTAAAAAGAAAAAAAATATATTTGATAACCAAAATTGGATATCAAGTAATAGAAGCTGAAATTTCAAGATTGAAGGAGCTGTATCAAAACGGAATAGAGATTACTGGAGGCAAAGACAAATGACTAAAAAAGTGAAAAGAAGTTTCTTAAAAAAGCTTTTTATTAATATAGAAAAAGAAGAGACATGGTTAAACAATATGTGCAAAAATGGATATGCACTTCATGATATTGCAAACGGATATTATAGTTTCGAACCCTGTAAGCCTGGTGAATATATTTATAGAATAGAATTTCTTCACCAAGAAGTTTTTCAAAGGGAAAAGGAATTCTATCTAGAATTAATGGAGGACTTGAAAGTTAAAGCGATAGCATCTGTCAATAGATGGCATTATTTTAGAAGAGAATCTTCCCTAGGTAAATTTGAAATCTATTCAGATATCGATTCACAAATCGAGCATTATAAAAGGATCAATTTTATTTGGTATATTCTAGCTTTAATCTTTATTATACCTGGCCTAACTCAAATAGGCACGATCAGTCAGTTTGCCTTAACTCTAAACATTATCTTAATAATTATCGGAATCTTCTTTCTCACCTTGGCATTCCCACTTACAAAAAAAATCAACGACCTAAAAAGAAAAAAACTTTGTATAAATAGGAATTATCCAGTAATCTCGCTCTAAATATGGATATGGTAAAACAAAGTTAAAACCGCCTTGCCATTAACATGCATCTCCCTCCATTAATCTAGAAAAAAGAAATGCCTGCACTTCTGGATAATCGAAAGTTCGAACTTTCACCAGTAGTACAGGCATTTCTTTTACTAATTATCATTTGGGTCATTAAACGGTTGCCCAAATACCAACACTCTTTATTTCCTTATACTCAGGCTGCCAGACTGCATCGACCACAGCTTTTGGAACATCTGTAAGATTCGCTCTTGCAATCCCTTCGTATAGAGCAGCCTTTGCTACTTCAACGGCAACATAGATAGATACATCATGCAATTTCTCAATCGAAGGAAGCAAGGAAGCACCAGGCTGATTGGCTTCGCACATCTCAGCAACAGCATTTGCTGCCGCTGCGAACATTCCTTTTGAAATAACTTGTGCTTTTGAAACAATGGCACCAAGTCCCAGACCTGGGAATACAAATGCGTTATTTGACTGCCCAATTTCATAGGTAATCCCGTTATATTCTACATTAGCAAAGGGGCTTCCCGTTGCAATTAACGCCTTTCCATCCGTCCATTTAATCAGGTTTTCGGGAACTGCTTCAGCAAGTATAGTAGGATTGGACATTGGCATGATAATTGGACGCTCCACATGCTTTGCCATTTCTTTCACAATTTCCTCCGTAAAGGCGCCAGCTTGGCCAGAAGTACCAATTAGAATGGTTGGTTTCACCCTTTTCACTACCTCCAGTAATGAAATGATTCCGTCCTCATTTCTATCCCAACCCTTTACTTCCTCCGCTTTTCTTACATAAGGCATTTGAAAATTCAGAACATCTGGTGTTTCATCTGTTAATAAGCCTCGAAAGTCAATAGCCCAAAAATGATCATAAGCCTCTTCCTTTGTTAGCCCTTGATTTTCCATGGCATCAACTATTTGGTCTGCATTACCGAGACCACCAGCACCCGGTCCAAAGACAATAATACGTTGATCCTTCAGAGAAGCTCCTGTAACTTTTAACGCAGACATAACAGCAGCAAGCGTCACAGCACCTGTTCCTTGGATGTCATCATTAAAGGTAAGGATTTTATCGCCATATTTTTCCAAGATATTTCGTGCATTTACATTGCCAAGATCTTCCCAATGAAGAAGCACTTCTGGGAAAAACTTTCTTGCTGTGTAAACAAATAAATCGATGAAATTATCATAAAGCTCACCGCGGACGCGAGGAAATTTGTTACCAATATAGATAGGATCTTCAATTAAAGACTGATTGTTCGTACCAACATCCAACACAATCGGCAGAACACGGCTTGGATCAATACCAGCTGCCGCTGTATATACTGCTAGTTTACCTATCGCAATATTAATACCACCTACCCCTTGATCCCCAATGCCAAGAATACTTTCAGAGTCCGTAACAACGATTAAGTCAATGTCATTTCTAGACTTGCCAAGATTATAAAATGCCTTTTCAACACCTTCAGGATGATCTATGGAAAGATATAATCCTCCTGGACGATGGTAGCTATGAGAGTATGACTGGATAGCATCACCGACTGTAGGAGTGTAGACGATTGGGAGCATTTCTGCTAGATGTTCTTTTAAAAGTCGGTAATACAGAACGACATTTCGGTTATATAAATCATTAAGCAAACCGTTTTTAAAAAGATTGGTGGTCCGCATCGAATATTGCTCATAGACCCTGTTTACTTGTTCATCAAGTGTAAGCACTTGTGGCGGCAACAGACCGTCAAGTCCAAGATCTTCTCTTTCCTCTTTAGTAAATGCCACTCCTTTATTTAAAAAGGGATTAGAGAGAATTTCCTTTCCTTTTAATGTTGTAATAATTACATTCTCTGACACACTCATAGTGGTAGATCCTTCTTTCTATATAAATTAAAATACTAATCTAACATTCTTAAAAAAATAGATTTCTATTCTTCTCATATTAATACCGATTGCTATTTTCCACTAGGTTATTTAACTTAAATTCACTATTTTGTAACTAAACAATGTAGTTGGAAAGCAAGGCTTGCTTTCATCTTTATTTCATTTCCAATTAACTTAGAAACTTTAGAATGTCTATCCATTCCCTTTCCTTATCATGCTGCTCTTGCAATAGAATTTTTAGCTTTTTTCTTTTCCGCTCTTTTAAATACATAGCTAACAATAATTGGGCAGACGATTGCCGATACTACACATGCTGCTGCAACTTGGGCAGTAGCTGCTGGTGCAATGGAAGATAAAGTTGGATCTGCTGCTGCAACAACAGCTGGCGTAGCTACCGCATTTCCCGCAGTTGACCCTGTTGCTAAACCAACGATCGGATTTTCTTTAAATAATTTCAACAGCAAGTAAGCTCCAATTCCAGTGAATGCAGCTATTAATCCTAGTAATAAGCCTGGCCCTCCCGCTTCGACAATCGTTTTAAGATTCATTCCTGCACCTAATGGGAAGGAAAAGAATGGGATTAATAATAACTTACTGCTTCCAAGAAACTTTCTCATATCAGGATCAATATTTCCTAAAATCATTCCTATTATGATCGGAATTAATACGCCTACAAGTGCATGAAAAGGAATGGAAGCAAGACCTGATGCTCCTAATGCAACCAATGTAAAAAATGGACCGTCTTTTAAAGAAAATAATGCATATGCTCCTACATCCGTTTCGTCACCATATGATGAAGCAAGTGATGCATACAAACCGCCATTAGCATTTAATAATGCTGCAAGAATGGCTAAAGGGGATAATCCCAATATTCCAGCAGGTCCAAATATCATGGCGACAGTAATACCTATACCAGCACCTACTATAAATTTTCCCGATAGTAAGATTGCACCTTTTTTAATTGCCTTTGGAGCTAATTTGAAATTAATTTGCGAGCCAATTAAAAACATAAAACATGCCAAAATGGTTGATGATGCTTCTTTACTAAATAATGCCGTTGTAAAATGACCAATTTCTAAAAATTGCGGGAAAAATGTGTTCGTTAATACGCCTAAAAATAGTGGAACAACCATCATCCCACCTGGTATTTTATCAAGCGTCTTCTTAATGGGAATATGCATAATTAATCCTCCTAAACAAGTTTTATACTTCGGGGAAGCGGCTCTAAATATTACACCATGAATCATCCCCTTATGTTTTTTACATGTTCATCATACCCCTCTGTTAAACGCTTTCAAAGTTTATGTAAGTTTAATCATTCTTTTTGTAAATAAAAAAAGTAAGCAGTATTCTTACCTGCTTACAGAAAGTTTTTTATTAAGTGTTCTTTCCATTGATTATATTCATGTTGATAAACAGGCCTTCCAATCGTTCCATAGATAACCTTCACTTCCAGTATTCCTAACTCTTTCAGGAAATTAAGATACTTTCTAGCAGATACTCTTGAAATTCCAACAACATTTGCCACATCATCAGTCGAGAAAGGTGCCTCCTTTAATTTCTGAATCGCTTCCCATATTTGCCTCAAAGTATCCTTTGTTAACCCTTTTGGCAATTCCTCAACGGTTACAGTCTCATCTCTATGTAAAAGCAAAGAATCCAGTTCTTGTTGACTAATGGAATCCCGCTTATCCGTAATCCTTGTTTGCTCAAGGTAGGTAGTGAGAGCAGCATGAAACCTTTCAAACTCAAAAGGCTTAATTAAATAGTCGACAACACCATGCCTTAAGGCTTTCTTAATTCGTTCCAGATCCGAGGCTGCCGAAATAATGATAACATCAATTTCCAGTTCATTTTTCCTCAGATAGGGTAACAGTTCCAGCCCGAGCTTGCCCGGCATAAAAATATCTAAAAGTATCAGCTGGATTTTTTCTTTTTTCAGTAAAGTGATCGCTTCCTCTACTGAATTGGCTGTTGCGACCAATTGGAACCCATCAATTTGTAAAAGATACCGCTTATTAATTTCCGCTACCATCGGATCATCTTCTACAATCATCACATTAATCATTTTTACTCACCTCTGCTTTATAAGGTATATACACGGCAAAAGTTGTGCCCTTTCCAGGCTTGGACGAAATAATGAGGTCACCTTCCAGTCTCTCTATCGCCTGCGCCATAAGAAACAAACCAAACCCTCGATTATTTCCTTTAGTCGAGAAGCCTTTATCAAGAATTTTATTTTGAAGGGAATTCGTCATCCCCATTCCAGTATCCTTGACTTCAATGGTCAAAATATCTTCTGCATAATCCAATTGAAGATGTACCTTTTTGTTTACGCTATCTACAATTGCCTCAATTGCATTATCAAAGATATTCCCAATAATCGTGATTAGTTCATGAGTGATTTCTGGGTTTAGAGGCTTCGGAAGTTTATTTTCACAATGAAAGGAAAGACAAACTCCTGATTCTCTGGCAAAGCTTAGCTTGCCAATCAGAAATCCAGCAAGAACAGGATCTTGGACTTGCTTCGTAACAAAGCCAACTTCTGTTTCCCGGTGATTGACCGTTTCACTTATATAATTGGAAAGTGTATCATATTGTTCCGTGCGAACGAGACCAAGAATAACATGGAGTTTATTCATAAATTCATGTGCTTGAGCACGGAGAGCATCCGCATAATTACGTACACCTGTCAGCTGTTCAGCCATTTTCTGGACCTCTGTTTTATCACGAAATGTTGCAATAGCCCCCACCACTTGATTTTCCACAACTACTGGTACCCGGTTTACTAAAATGGTGACTCCATGCAAGTTCTGCTCTTGGTCCAAATCCATTTCACCCGATTTTATAATGCGTGTTAACCGAGTATCTGGCAAATATCCTTCAATGTTCTTCCCAATAGCATTCTCATCAAGACCCGCTTTTTGAAAAAGCTTACTAGCTGCCTTGTTAACAAGGGTGATTTTCCCCTCCTGATCAATGGCTATAATTCCCTCGCGCACAGACTGAAGCATAGAACTACGCTCTTCCAGAAGCTTTGCAATAGCAAACGGCTCTAGTCCTAAAAGAATTTTTTTGAAGTATCTTGCCAAAGCCACTGCCCCTATTACCCCAATCAAAGTCCCGATCAATGTTCCCATAAAGATTCCCATCCGACCTTTATGGACAGCCTCTGTCACGCTCTTTAAAGAAATCCCTACAGCAACCGCACCGATTTGTTCTCCCCGTGCATTCTTTATAGGAGTAAATGCTCGCATAGAGTGGCCAAGCGTCCCTTTGGAAATGGAGACATACTCCTTTCCCTTCAGAACAGGACCTTCATCTCCTCCGCTGAAGTGCTTCCCCACTTTACTAGGCTCCGGATGGGATAAACGATTTCCGTTCATATCCATCACAACAACAAAGTTAACATTGGTTTGTTCTTTTATTTGATTTGCAAAAGCTTGAATTTCTGTCTGGCTAGCTTTTCCTTCGAGAACCTCTTTCACCTGTGGAGTAACAGCCATCATCCTTGCAACATCCAATGCTTTTTCTTTCTGTGTTCCTTCTACACTAGAGGTTATGCCTTTACTTATAATCAAATCGGTTATTCCGAGGGATAAGGCAACAACAATACATACAAAAATAATAATGATGGCCTGTAAACTAAATTTGCCTTTTTTCATATTTTCCTCCGTCATTTTCTAATAGTTATAGTATGTATAAAAGTTGTGGCAAAAAGATAAAAGACTGCTAAGCTCAAAAAAGAGATACAAGCAGCCTTGATTATATATCATGAAGTTAGCAAAACGGCATATGCTATATGGATAAGATTAATATCATAAGAGTTAACACAGATTCATCCAAAACGACAGTAAAAGTAATGATAGGATCGGTTACCTGTATTAACAAACCTAAGTCATACTTCTATAGGAATATAGTAGATGTATTAATCTTTCAGAAACTTTCTCTTTTTAGAAAAAGTTTTTTAAGTCTATTATAATACTAAATACAGTTGGAAGTTTTTTTGTAATTAAAAAAAGTACCTATATGAAAAGGAAGGTTCATAAAGAGCGCCACTTATCCTGGTAAACGAAGATACCCTACTTAACAGATTGTCGTGTTTTGATGAACTTTTTTGTCTCATCCTGCTATCGCAGACTTAATAATTGAAAATTCTTTCTTCTAAGGTATATAGTTAAACTAAATAATAGCAAAAGGAGTGAAACCCATGGCTTTAAAAAGAAATTGGGCAGGTAACTTTCAATATAGCACGTCTAACTGGCATGAACCTGAATCGATTGAAGAGGTTCAACAATTAGTTTCAAGTTTAAAAAAACTTCGTGTAATCGGAACGCGTCACTCGTTTAATAGTATTGCAGATTCGAATGAGAATATAGTATCCTTGCGAAAGCTTAACAAGGTCTTACACATTGATCGCGAAAATGAAAGCGTAACCGTAGAAGCAGGAATTAAGTATGGAGACCTATGTTATATCCTACAGCAACATGGCTATGCCTTACATAATCTTGCTTCCCTTCCCCATATTTCAGTTGCTGGAGCCTGCGCAACAGCAACACATGGTTCCGGTAATCACAATCAAAATTTAGCTGCAGCGGTACGCGCTATGGAGGTTGTTACTGCTGATGGAAGTATTGTAACTTTTTCTAGAGAAAAATCAGAAGAAGAATTACATGGAGCTGTTGTTGGACTAGGTGGGATCGGTGTCGTCACAAAACTAACACTAGATATACAGCCAACTCATCAAATGAGGCAGGATGTTTATGAAAAGCTTCCGCTAGCACAACTAGCACACGATTTTGACGCCATTTATTCGAGTGCCTATAGTGTCAGCCTGTTTACGGATTGGCAGAACGAAACATTTAATCAGGTGTGGCTGAAGAGCAAACTAACAGATAATCAGACTTTTTCGTTAGGAGAAGACTTCTATGGAGCAAAAGCTGCCAAAGAAAATCTCCATCCCGTACCAGGAGTCGGAGCAGAGAATTGTACTGCCCAGCTTGGTGTGCCAGGCAACTGGCTAGATCGCATGCCACACTTCCGAATGGACTTTACCCCAAGTAAGGGCCAAGAGCTGCAAAGTGAATATATTATGGCCCGCGAGCATGCCTACGAAGCACTTTGTGCAATAAGCGAAATCCGTGAACAAATTGCACCACATTTATTTATATCCGAAGTACGGACGATTGCCCAAGACGAACTTTGGTTAAGTCCATCCTATAAGCAAGATTCCGTTGCCTTTCACTTTACATGGCAGGATAGGGAGGAAGTTCAAAAGGTGCTGCCACTAATCGAAGCCCAACTTGAGCCTTTCCAAGCAAAGCCACATTGGGGGAAACTGTTTACAACTTCTCCGGCAAAAATACAATCGCTATATGAAAAGATGCCTGACTTTCAGCAACTGCTCATGAAGTATGACCCAAATGGTAAGTTTCGGAATGATTTTTTGAGTAGAAATGTATTTGGTGTGGGGGAGTGAATTTGTTTGTAAAGTGGATTGAGGTTGGTGGATGCAGGTAGAATGAATGGGTAAACATAATGTCCCCTGTTAGTTGAAATCTGTCATAAAAAACAATGGGAGCTTAAATGATAGCTTCCATTGTTTTTTTGACAAAATAAATAAGATACCTTGAAATACATCTTTTTTATCTGTCAACAACCCACGACTGAAGTCACGAGGGTTCTCGGCTAAAGCCTAAATCTCAATAATAATTGGAAGAATCATTGGCTTTCTCTTCGTTTGATTAAATAGATACTGTCCAACTGATTTTTTTATGTTTTGCTTCATTACATTCCATTGCCGGATATTCTCTGATTGCAAATCGTTCACAGCCTTTTTCACCAAACGATTTACTTCTTTTAGTAGTTCATCTGAATTACGAGCGTAAACAAATCCCCGGGTAATCGTATCAGGTCCGGAAATAATCTTCCTTTCTCCCTTGCTTATCGTGATAACGACAACAAGCATCCCGTCCTCCGATAGTTGCTTTCTATCTCGTAATACAATATCTCCAACATCGCCAACACCCATCCCATCTACATACGTATCCCCCGCTGGAATCGAGCGAGTCTGAGAAGCTACCCCATTTTTGATATCGATGACTTCCCCATTTTTTATTATAAAGGTATTTTCCTTTTTCACTCCAACTGATTCAGCTAACATCTGATGATGATGAAGCATACGGAATTCACCATGAATCGGCACAAAATAAGTCGGTTTCATTAAGGTTAACATAAGCTTTAGGTCTTCCTGATAGCCGTGACCGGAAACATGCATCCCAGTAGTACTACCAGAACCATAAATGACTTTAGCACCTAGTTGATATAAATTATCTATAATTTTCGAAACATCTTTTTCATTCCCAGGGATTGGGGAGGCCGCTAAAACAACAGTATCTCCAGGGTAAATCGCGACATCACGAAAGTTTCCACTTGCTAACCGTGATAAGGCTGCCATCGGCTCTCCTTGACTTCCTGTACAGAGAATAGCAACTTTTTCTGCAGGGAGTTTATCTACTTCACTAACATCGATTAACATCCCCTCTGGTACTTTAAGATATCCGCGTTCAATAGCGACTTCCACTACATTTACCATACTGCGTCCAAGCAATGCTAATTTTCGATTCGTCTTCTTAGCTGATTCTACTACTTGCTGAACCCGATTGATATTCGATGCAAATGTAGAAATAAAGATCTTCCCAGTTGCCTTTATAAAAGCTTCCTCCATATGGGAACCTACCATTTGTTCAGAAGGAGTCAGCCCTTTACGCTCTGCATTGGTACTCTCTGATATTAAAGCTAAAACTCCCTGCTGGCCGATTTCTGCCATCTTATGTATATCGGCATATTGATTATTGGCTGGTGTTAAATCAAATTTGAAATCACCAGTATGGACAATATTCCCTTCCGGTGTATGAAAAACTATCCCAAGACAATCTGGAATGCTATGGCTTACTTTAAAAAAAGAAACTTGAACAGCTCCAAATTCCAGCTTTGAATTTGAATCGATCGTCACTAATTTACTGTCTCCTCTTAACCGATGCTCGTCGATTTTCAACTCTATTAAACCTAAGGTGAAATTCGTAGCATAAATGGGAACATTTAATTTTCTGAGGAAAAACGGAATACCACCTATATGGTCCTCGTGTCCATGAGTAACAATTAAAGCCTTGATTTTATCCTTATTCTCTTCCAAATAAGCTATGTCAGGAATAATTAAATCAATTCCCAATAAGCTTTCATCAGGAAATTTACCGCCACAATCAATAACAAAAATCTCATCCTTATATTGAACCACATACATATTTTTCCCGATTTCATTTATACCGCCTAGGGCAAAGAAAGACAAAGCGTTTTCAATGACTTTCATCATTATCCTCCTATCAAAGCTAAATATGTTTATTATTCCTTTTTTAAAAGCTTTAATGCAAAGGGAAGGAAAAACGAATTCCTATTTATCATTAATAGAAAATCCGAAAGAATACGCTGTTTAAAGTGGATGCCCTCCATCATTTATTCCAAAAGAAAAACCCCATAAAAGGGGCTTTAATCTCATTGGATTTAATCTAAATTTTTCACTTTAAGTGTTTAACACCCGTTTCTAATATTTCCATTTGTAAAAGAATTTGTTCGTCTGTTATCTTCTTCTCTTCCCCATTGATAATTGCTTTATATAAATCATCATATACTCTTCCATAATCGCCATTTATGGATTTCACTGATTCCTCATGGATTGTTCCTTCTTCGTCCATATACGTTAGTACTCCATAGTGTTTTATCGTATCTACACCAAAATCTTTGTTAGCAGGCATGTAAAATAACTTTAAATGCTCTTCTTGACGATCCTTTGTTTCTTTTACAAAGGATCCCTTTTTTCCATGAACAACAAAGCTAGGTCTTTCTTTCAATCTAAAATAACTAGATTTTACAGAAACCTTTAGCTTTCCATAATACAGGTCTAAATCAAAGTAGTCATTCATTCTTCCTTGTCCTAATAATTGTCTTACATCATAATGAATATGATCTGGCTGGCCAAAATAACTGATAACCTGATCAAGTGTATGACAGCCATGTCCATATAAAAATGACTCTGCTGGATTATAAGACTGGGCAGATTCTGGTACTTCGGGACGATAATAATCATAATGCATTTCCACTTCCAGCAAGTCTCCTAGTTTTCCCTCTTCGATCACTTTTTGAACAGTTAGAAAATCACTATCAAATCGTCTGTTTTGATAGGCCTGAACAATTAAACCTTTCTCGCTTGCCATGGCAAATATTTCTTTTGCCTGTTCGGAAGTTTCCATAAAAGGCTTTTCAACTAAACAGTGTTTATTATGTTCTAGCGCTAATTTGGTGTATTCATAATGACTGTCATGTCTTGTGCAGATAACAACTAGTTGAATGTCCTTGTCATTTAATAGTTCATCTAAATCCGATGTATAGTTTACTCCTGCAATTCGGCCCCAACTCTCATTCTTAGGATTTCTTTGATAAATGGTTTTTACCTTTATATTCTCTCTTTGCAGTACAAACGGAAGATGATATCTATTTGTGCTTTTTCCATTTCCAATATAACCAATTGTAAGCATGTGGGTCCCCCTAAATATTTATTTAGTATTTATTCTTATTAAACCTGTTTTTCTAGCACCTTGTCATCTAAAAAGCACCTCCTAAAAACAATAGGTTAACCCTATATTAGGAGGTGCTTCTCGATTTTGTATAAATTATTTAACAGAAAAGCGACACGATGATAACACCTTTACCTTACATTAAGTGAAGTAAATGGAATACAATACCTACTGCAAATAATCCAAGAATCATAACGATTGGAGAAACTTTCTTCTTAAGCAACCACATGCAAAGAAGTGTTAATAACAATCCTGCTAAACCAGGAATTAAGCTATCTAAATTGCTTTGTAGAGTTGTTACTTTAACAGGATCTAATGAAAGACCGGCGGCCTGCTGTTCCAAGGCCATCTTCATTCCTTCCGCTCCATCAGGTAGCTTACCCCAATCGATAAAGGCACCGTCGTCCAGCTCAACCGAGGATACAACAGGCGTGAATTTAACGGATACCCACCGATTTACTAGCGCACCAAGGATAAACATCCCCAGAATGGAAGCTCCCTTGGTAATGTTTTGTAGTAATCCACCAGATAAGTCATCTGTAATCTTAGAACCAGCTTTATAACCAACCTCTTGTGTGTACCAAGTGAAGCCCATTCGAATAAGGTTCCATGCAAAAAAGTAAATAATTGGTCCAAGAATATTACCAGTCAAAGCAAGAGAAGCTGCTAATGCACCAAGGATTGGTTTAACCGTGAACCAGAAAACAGGATCACCAATACCAGCTAATGGTCCCATCATTCCAACTTTAACCCCTTGAATTGCTTTATCATCAACTGGCGCACCATTTGCACGTTCTTCTTCCAGTGCTAAAGTTACACCAAGAATTGGTGAAGCTACATAAGGATGTGTGTTAAAGAACTCTAAGTGACGTTTTAGTGCTTCAGCACGATCTTCTTTCGTTTTATATAATCTTTTAATGGCAGGAATCATAGAGAATGCCCAACCACCGTTTTGCATACGTTCATAGTTCCAAGAGCCTTGAATAAAAGTAGAACGCCACCAAACTGAAATACGATCTCTTTTTGATAATTTGAATGTTTTTTCCATTTTTGTCCCCTCCTTCTTAATAATTATCGATAATATCGCCTAACGGATCACCAGTGTTTCCATTTCCGCCATTACCAGAACCGCCTTTGTTAGAAAGAGCTATATAGATAAGGGCAAGAGCAACACCGATAGCACCAAGACCAATAAGAGTGATTTGTGAAACAGTTGCTAATACAAAACCAATTGCAAAGAACGGCCATACTTCTTTTGTAGCCATCATGTTAATAACCATTGCATAACCAACTGCTACTACCATTCCTCCACCGATTGCTAAACCATTTGTTAACCACGCTGGCATAGCTGTAAGTAAGTCACTAACCGGACCTGCACCAATCGCAATAATTAATGCAGCTGGAATTGCAATACGTAAACCTTGCAAGCAGATCGCGACAATATGCCATAATTCCACTTTTCTGATGTTTCCTTCTTTTGCTGCAGCATCCATTAAATGTGCTAATCCTGTAGCAATTGTACGAACGATGATTGTTAATAATAAACCTGCAACTGCAAGTGGAACAGCAATCGCAATAGCAGAAGATACCCCTGCATCCCCTTGACCACTTAGGACTAAAATAATGGCAGATGCAACAGATGCTAACGCAGCATCCGGAGCAACAGCTGCTCCAATGTTCGCCCAACCTAGAGCGATCATTTGAAGGGTACCACCTAAGATTAAACATGGAACTAATTCTCCTGTAACTAAACCGATTAACGTACAGGCAATGATTGGTTGATGAAAGTGAAATTCATCTAGGATTCCTTCCACACCAGCTAAAAATGCTACAATAATGACTAATAATATTTGAATCATATTCAAATCCATGCTGTTAAGCCTCCTTTTTCTTTGATAATCAGTTATTTTCGTTTATTCAGCTCTTCTTGAGCCTTCTTGATAATTTCATTCATATTACCTTTTGAATCGTTTGGAACTTTTCGTACATCAAAGCTTAATCCCGCTTCTTTTAATTTAGAAAAAGCGTCAATATCACTTTGATTAAAAGCTAACACCTTATTTGGTTGAACCTTACCAGGTGAGTGTGCCATAGAACCTACGTTAATAGTCTTCAATGGAACGCCGCCCTCAACAGCTCTAAGGGCATCTTGTGGATTTTCAAAAAGAAGCAATGCGCGCTGACCGCCAAAGTGTTGGTCATCTTTCGCAAGCTCGATCATTTTTTTCACTGGAACAACATGCGCTTTCACCCCTGGAGGAGCAGCTTGTTGGATTAATTTCTTTCGAAGTTCATCCTTTGCTACTTCATCCGATACAACGATAATGCGAGTAGGCTGCGTTGTTTTTGTCCAAGCAGTTGCTACTTGTCCGTGAAGTAAACGGGAATCGATACGTGCTAATACATATTCAAATTTCCCAGGAGCACCTGCATTTACTGGTTTAGCAGTAGTTGGAGCAGCTGTCGTTACTGGCTCTAGATTTTCAGGGCTTACTTTAACCCCTTCTCTAGCTGTATCCAAAATATGTGCGGCAATTTCATGCGCTGTGTTCATGGAGAAGCGTGATGCAAAAGCTTCAATCAGCATTGGTAAATTCAAACCTGCAACGATTGCCCATTTGTCTTTATGTTCTTCAATTAAGCCGGTCGCTTGATTGAAAGGGGTTCCACCCCAAAGATCGACTAAGAATAATACTTCGTCTTGATTGTCGAAAGTGGAAATTGCTTCTTTCATTTTGGCCTTTACATTATCCGGTCCTTCACTTGGCATCAATGTAACAGCTTTTACATTTTCTTGCTCTCCAAAGATCATCGTTCCAGATTGCAAGATACCACTAGCAAATTCACCGTGACTAGCAATGATGATTCCTACCATCTTTTTACCTCCTATTATTATTGTTACAGCTAAATAAACATTAACAATCTACTAAAGTATATTTTTAGCTGTATTTCCCAGCTCATTAAAAGCGATTACATAAAGCGGTTACAAACCCACTAAAAAACAAAAAAGCATGAGGAAAAAGCTGATCCAAATGTAGAAAATGGGTATAGTATGCCCCTTATTCTACATTTAACCATACTTTTCACTCATGCCTGATCGAATCAGTAACACGTAAAAAATAAAGACAATATCTATTTAAATTTCATTTGTAAACGCTTTAAACGGAGTGTTTCAATAGTTAGTTTTGCTTTAATGAGCTTCTACCAGAGATTATAGCACAATGAATATACGCTTTCAACAAATAAATTACTATTAATTTTTCTGCCTTCGTCCCTATCAGAACTAGGGTATGCCTTCCATTCCATCATGGAGATGATGGAAAAGCCGAATGATAAGAGATCCAATCCTCAGCTCTTTTCTTATCAGCCTACTCTTCTACGATTCTTTCTTTGAAGCGATTATTTTTTAGACTTTATCTTCAAGCCACGTTTGATTACATCAAAGAAGCTTAATGATTGAACCATATGCTTCGGATCCACATATTCACGGATTACTCGCAAAACTTTTTTCGGCTCTTTAGAAGAAAAGGTATATGTGCCATTTCTCTTCGTTTGGATAGAGTAACGTGGAATCCATTTCCCCTTGAACATAATGGAAGCAATCACGTAGTCCACTTCATCCCAAGGAATTTGAATAAACTTTCGAGCATCACGACTATTAAAAAATTCAAACCCTTTGTCTCCAATCATGATCTTCCCATATTCTGAAATTCCCGTATGTGAGGTTGCATTAATAACTAAATCGACTTTTGTATTAATTGATTGGACCATTTGTTGTACTCCATTTCTATCTTTTAATACGATAATTATACGTGTTTTTTCACTTTAAGCAAATACTTTGGGGAAGTTCACAATATTTTCGAAATGATGAAAGATTGATTTGGTTGTCTATTCATCGATGCTACGCTCTAGATTTCTGGAGTAAATAATGGATCTCCTAAGTGAATAAATCCCAGTTCTTCTCTTTTTTGTACAGCAAAAAAAGCCTCTCAAAAGTCAAATAAACTTTTAAGAGGCTTCCATTATTTAAGGGATAGAGGGGGCGTGATTACATCATGCCGCCCATTCCACCCATACCGCTCATATCAGGCATTGCAGCGCTACCTGCTGGTTCTGGCTTGTCAGCAACTACAGCTTCTGTAGTTAAGAACATAGCAGCAACACTTCCTGCGTTTTGTAATGCAGAACGAGTAACTTTAGTTGGGTCAACGATACCAGCTTCGATCATGTTTACCCACTCGCCGTTAGCAGCGTTGAAGCCTGTTCCTACTGGTTCGTTTTTCAATTTCTCAACGATTACAGATCCTTCTAGGCCTGCGTTAAATGCGATTTGACGAACTGGCTCTTCGATTGCGCGTAGAACGATGTTTACACCAGTTGCTTCGTCGCCTTCTGCTTGGATAGCAGCTACTTTATTGTATACGTTTAGAAGTGCTGTACCACCACCTGCTACGATTCCTTCTTCTACAGCAGCGCGAGTAGAGTTTAGAGCATCTTCGATACGTAATTTACGTTCTTTTAATTCTGTTTCAGTTGCAGCACCAACTTTAACTACTGCTACACCACCAGCAAGTTTTGCAAGACGCTCTTGTAGTTTTTCACGGTCAAATTCAGAAGTAGTTTCTTCTAATTGAACACGAAGTTGGTTTACACGTGCTTGGATATCATCAGATGAACCTGCACCTTCTACAATTGTAGTAGTTTCTTTCGTAATTACTACTTTTGCAGCGCGTCCTAAAGATTCAATAGATGTTGTCTTAAGCTCTAAGCCAAGATCTTCTGTGATTACTTGACCGCCAGTTAAAACAGCGATATCTTCTAGCATTGCTTTACGACGATCACCAAATCCAGGAGCTTTAACAGCTACTGCAGTGAATGTACCACGAAGTTTGTTTAATACTAATGTAGCATTTGCTTCGCCTTCTACGTCTTCTGCAACGATTAATAATGGTTTACCTTGTTGAACTACTTGCTCCAACACTGGTAAAATTTCTTGGATGTTTGAAATCTTTTTATCTGTGATTAAGATATATGGATTTTCAAGAACAGCTTCCATTTTATCTGAATCAGTTACCATATATGGTGATACATATCCACGGTCGAATTGCATACCTTCTACTACGTCTAATTCAGTAGTGAAGCCTTTAGATTCTTCGATTGTAATAACACCGTCGTTACCAACGCGTTCCATTGCTTCAGCAATTAATTGTCCTACTTCTTCATCAGCAGAAGAAATAGCAGCAACTTGTGCAATAGAAGCTTTGCCTTCGATTGGTTTAGATATAGCTTTTAATTCTTCAATTGCTGCAGCAATCGCTTTGTCCATCCCTTTACGGATGCCCATTGGATTAGCTCCAGCTGTAACGTTTTTAAGACCTTCACGGATCATTGCTTGTGCTAGAACTGTTGCAGTTGTTGTACCGTCCCCTGCAACATCATTTGTTTTGCTTGCTACTTCAGCAACAAGTTTTGCACCCATGTTTTCGAATGCATCTTCTAGTTCGATTTCTTTTGCAATTGTTACACCATCATTTGTAATAAGTGGTGAACCATATTTTTTCTCAAGAACCACGTTACGTCCTTTTGGTCCAAGTGTTACTTTTACAGCATCTGCTAGAGCATCTACCCCACGCAGCATAGCACGGCGAGCTTCTTCACTAAATTTAATATCTTTAGCCATTTTGAAAAACCTCCTCAAGTATTGTTATTCTCATGTATTTTTTATTCAGTAATCTCTTATGTTAAAGTAGAATTAGCCAACGATAGCTAAAATGTCGCTTTCGCGAAGAATCAAGTACTCTTTACCTTCGTATTTTACTTCAGTACCAGAGTATTTTGAGAAGATAATGCGGTCATCGACAGATACTTCAAGAGCAACACGCTCTCCGTTATCTAGTACGCGACCAGTTCCTACAGCTACTACTTTGCCTTCTTGAGGCTTTTCTTTAGCAGAGTCTGGTAATACGATACCACTTGCAGTTTTTTCTTCTGTTTCAACAAGCTCAATAATAATGCGATCTCCTAATGGCTTTAACAAGTGAAACAACCTCCTCAAATTATATACATTTTATTTTCTTATTAGCACTCAATCACTATGAGTGCTAACACAATTATTATATTAATTAATCTTTTCTCATAATGCAAGAGACAAGACTTATTTTTCCGTAAAATTTTTTCTAGTTTCTATTGCCCTTAGAAAGTATATACGTTAAAGCTTCAAATATTCACTCTTTCTATTATTTTAGTTGTTACTATTTGAAACAGCGCACCTCTTATTAGTAGAATAGAAAGTATGATTGTCTCTTTACTCAAATATAATAAGTACAGATTAACTTAGATATATACCTTTCTCGCTTATTGTTTAAACCATCATATTTAAAGGAGCTTTTATTTTGAAAAAAGAATATTGGATTATCTTAATAGCTTACATCGCCATGCAACTTTCCACTTTTGTTGGAGTTCCGCTTGTTCTTTTTATCGCTGATTTACTTGGATACAATCCAGCTTCTAAAGCGATTCAATTCCAATCTGGCGTTATTTGGCTAATAGTTAGTTTTATCCTTGCTTTAATCATCTGCCTTCTTTTATTAAGAAAAGAAATGCGATATCCCATGCGTGCAGATGCGATGAGCATTCCATCTTCTATTGGCTGGGCAATTGGCGGGGTTTTTCTGTCTTTATTTGCCCAAAGTTTTGCAGGAATAATTGAACAGTTATTAGGCATTAAACCAGGGTCAGAAAACACAGAACAAATTATGCGTCTAATTGATGCAGCACCATTTGTTATTCTGGTAGTAAGTATTATTGGACCGATATTAGAGGAAATAGTTTTCCGTAAAATCATTTTCGGTTCCCTTTATAAGCGATTCGGATTTTTTCTCTCTGCACTAGTTAGTTCCCTTATCTTTGCAGTTGCTCATATGGATTTTGTCCATATCCTACTATACGCAAGCATGGGCTTTACATTCGCCTTCCTTTATGTGAAGACAAAAAGAATCCTTGTGCCAATCTTCGCCCATGTCGCAATGAATACACTCGTCGTTATTATGCAATTAAACTATGACCGAATTATCGAATGGCAGGAAAAATACTCGGGCGTAACACAATTTATTGGAGGATTTTTATAAAATGAGAAGATCACCGTTATTTTCAGGAGTTCTATATATTATTTTCGGAGCTCTCTTTACGTATTTTGCTATCCACGATTTACAAAATAACCAAGATTGGGGTTTTTATACGTATTTACTAGTTATCCTGGCAACCTTTGATATCGGATCAGGAATCAAATTAATCAACTTTCATTTTTTCCTAAAAAAAAACCAAGCCAATGCTAAAAAGCCGAAGTAATGGATAAATAGGCTATAAAACTGAATTACTTGGAGCGGAAATTAACGTACCTTATAAAAAAAAACAAAAAATGCGTGTATAAGAATGTAGTTACCTCTACACCCTTATACACGCATTTCCTTTTTATTCTTCCGTTTCCTCTACCTCTACTACATCCGGAGAAGGATAATGCTTTAAAAAATAAACAAGTGATTGTAGCTCCACAGCCAAATCAATATGATGAACTCTCACATTTGCTGGCACATTTAAGCGTGCAGGCGTGAAATTCAATATCCCTTTAATATTGCTCTCTACTAAACGATCTGTAATGACCTGTGCTGCATTTGCCGGTACCGTTAATATCGCTACTTCTACGCCGTTATCTTGCAGAACCTTCTCTAAATCATCCATATGATGAATAGGCACATCGTTCACTAAAGTGCCAATCTTATCTTCTACTACATCAAATCCTACTTCTATTTTTGTGTTATTATTTTTTAAGAAGTTATATTTCAAAAAGGCAACTCCTAGATTACCAACACCAATTAAAGCTACTTTCGTTAGTTCATCTTGGTCCAATGTTTTACGGAAAAACGATAATAAATAGTTTACATTATATCCATATCCCTTTTTCCCGAGCGCACCAAAATAAGAGAAATCCCTTCTTATTGTTGCAGAATCTACCTTCACCGCTTCACTTAATTCAGCAGAAGACACTCTCTGCTTGCCTGATGAATGTAAGTTTTTTAAAAAACGATAATATAGTGGTAACCGCTTTGCTGTTGCTTGCGGTATTTTCATTACCTCATTATGCATACTTATCCCCTACCTATATTTAAAAATTAGCAGTTATTACTACTGCTCTCTTTTGTAATCGCCGCTTTTCCCACCCGACTTCTCGACTAAATAAGTGGGGCCAATTACCATCCCTTTATCCATACTTTTACACATATCATAAATAGTTAATGCTGTCACAGATGCAGCAGTCAATGCTTCCATTTCCACGCCCGTACTTCCAACTGTCTTTACTATTGCGGAAATAATCAATCGGAAATCTTCCGCATCTTCTTCCCATTGAAACGATATATCGACACCCTTCAACATTATCGGGTGACACATAGGTATAATATCAGCTGTTTTTTTAGCAGCCATAATTCCTGCTATTTGGGCAACAGCTAATACATCCCCTTTTTTTATTTCCTGCTTTGTGATTTTCTCATAGATTTCTTCACTTACTCTAATACTAGATAGAGCAACAGCTATGCGAGCGGTTTCAGTTTTTTCTGATATATCAACCATTTTCGCATGGCCTTCCTGATTAAAATGTGTAAACTCCCCCATAATAACACCTCTAAGCAAAATGATACACTATTTTAAAGGGAATGTGTATTTATTATCACTTTTTTCCCCATTCCACTTTATTGCAGGATAACATATTTATAGGTTACACTTATGGTACATAATCCCCTGAGGTGAAGAAATGATACTATTACAAGTAAATCAGCTATCGAAGCACTTTGGAGCTGAACTTATCTTATCAAATATAAAATTAGAAGTACAAACGAGAGACAGAATCGCTCTAGTGGGAAGAAATGGTGCTGGGAAATCTACCTTATTAAAAATAATTGCCGGGCAGCTATCTTATGACTCCGGTGAAATTATCAAGCCGAAAACTGTAGAAATAGGCTATCTAGCCCAAAATACTGGCCTAGAATCAAGTCTTTCGATTTGGGATGAGATGTTGACGGTTTTCCATGACCTTCAAGTAAAAGAAAGGCATTTAAGAAAACTGGAACAACAGATGTCAGATCCGAACACAATCGAAAATCCGGAAGCTTTTGAGAGAATTTTAAAGGAATATGACCACCTGCAATTCGAATTTAAAGAAAGTGGCGGCTATCAATACGAAGCCGATATCCGTTCCGTTTTACACGGACTTAACTTTAATAATTTCGATTATAGTACAAAAATTGCTGCCTTAAGCGGTGGGCAGAAAACAAGATTAGCATTAGCAAAACTTCTGCTAACCACACCAGATATCCTTATACTAGATGAACCGACAAACCACCTTGATATTGAAACATTATCTTGGTTAGAGCAATACTTACAAGGCTATAAGGGTGCCGTGTTAATCGTTTCCCATGACCGTTATTTCCTTGATAAAGTTGTGACCCAAGTGTACGAAATATCCAGACATCATATTCAAAAGTTTATTGGTAACTATAGCGGTTATCTTGAACAAAAAGCGGCAAATTATGAGCGAGAAATGAAACTTTATGAAAAGCAACAAGATGAAATTGTGAAGCTAGAGACATTCATTCAAAAAAACCTGGCACGAGCATCCACAACCAAAAGAGCACAAAGTCGCAGAAAAACATTAGATAAAATGGAACGAATGGATCGTCCAGACGGCAATGAAAAATCAGCATCCTTTGGTTTTGAAATTACAAAACAAACTGGAAATGATGTTTTGAAAATTAATGATCTTTCTATTGGATATAAAGATACTACTGTATCGAAAAATATCTCCTTCCAAATTAATAGAGGAGATAGCGTTGCACTTGTTGGTCCAAATGGTGTTGGTAAATCAACACTTTTAAAAACAATCATTGATACGCTTCCTAAGCACGCAGGTTCCATTACACTTGGATCAAATGTCATGATTGGATACTATGACCAAGAGCAAGCAGAATTAAACTCCAATAAACGAGTGCTGAATGAACTTTGGGATGACTTCCCGCTCACACCTGAAAAAGATATTCGTACTGTACTCGGCAATTTCTTATTTTCGGGTGACGATGTTTTAAAAATAGTTAACTCATTAAGCGGCGGAGAAAAAGCGCGTTTAGCACTATCTAAACTAATGATGGAAAAACCAAATGTATTAATTTTGGACGAGCCAACCAACCATCTAGACTTAGATAGTAAAGAAGTACTTGAAAATGCTTTAATCGATTATCCAGGCACAATTTTATTTGTTTCCCATGACCGTTATTTTATTAACAGGATTGCGACAAAGGTGATTGAATTAGATAAGGAAGGATCCACAGAATTCTTAGGTGACTATGATTATTATGTGGAAAAGAAGCTAGAGCAAGCAGAAATCCAAGCATTAGAAGCGAACTCTGCTCAACAGCAAGAGCTAAACGCTGGAACAGAGGATAAAACCTCTTACCAAATGAGCAAGGAAGCGAAAAAAATAGAGCGCCAAAGAGTCAGAAGGATTGAAGAAATCGAAACAACCATTGAAGAACTGGAATCAAAAGTATCGGAACATGAAACTCTCCTATGTGAACCTGAAATTTTCCAAGACCATGAAAAGGTTTTAGAGCTAAATAAAAGCCTTGAACAGTTAAAGGACCAAATGGAACGATTAATGGATGAATGGACCGAATTATCAGATAAGTAAAAAGTACTGGGTATTCATTTACCCAGTACTTTTTTTCCACATTATTATCCACATATTAAGGAGCTGTTTTATAAGCTTTCCACATATTTACCCACATTATCCACATAATACGAATAAATTACTCACATTATCCACAGATTGTGTATATAACATCATATTTATTCACAATTATTCTTTTCTATGCAAATGGGGAAAAGGTCTTAAGCTTCCTTAATTGTGGATTGTTATATCCAAACCTGGATTTCCATTCAAATCTAATTGTGCTCGCTGACCTTTTTCAAAGAAAATAGTTCCCGCTGCAGCAATCATCGCCGCATTATCTGTGCATAAGGATAATGGTGGAATCGTTAATTTAACAGAATCAAGCTCTTTAAACTTATCCACAAGCGCTGTTCGCAGTCCTTTATTAGCAGCAACACCTCCAGCTAATACAACTTGCTTCACCTTGTATTGGCCTGCTGCTTCCACAGTCTTTGATACCAATACATCTACAACACTTTCTTGAAAGCTAGCTGCCAAATCTTCTGGTCTAATAACTTCTCCGCGTTGTTCAGCGTTATGCACAGTATTAATAACTGCCGATTTCAATCCACTGAAGCTAAAATCATATGTGCCTTCTATCCACGCTCTTGGCAGTTTAACCGCCCTTGGATTTCCTTCTGCTGCTAGTCGATCAATATGTGGACCACCAGGATAAGGAAGATTAAGTGTTCTCGCTACTTTATCGTATGCCTCTCCAGCAGCGTCATCCCTCGTTTCCCCAATTACTTCAAAATGACCATGCTCTCTCATTAATACTAGTTCTGTATGTCCACCAGATACCACAAGTGCTAATAAAGGAAATTCCAAGTTATCCACAAGCTGATTAGCATAAATATGCCCTGCGATATGATGAACACCAACAAGGGGGATATCATGTGCAAAACTAATTGCTTTTGCAGCATTGACTCCAATTAAAAGCGCTCCTACTAAACCTGGACCCTCTGTAACTGCTATAGCATCAATGTCTTCATACGTAATATCTGCTTGCGAAAGTGCTTCCTCTATCACAAGCGTAATTTGCTCAACATGATGTCTCGAAGCAATCTCGGGGACAACGCCACCGAATCGCTTATGACTTTCAATTTGTGAAGCAACAATATTTGAAAGTATTTCTTTTCCGTTTTTTACTATCGAAACCGCTGTCTCATCACAACTTGTTTCCATGCCCATTATAATCACATTATTATTTTTCATAATTTCACCCACATTACTAAAGCATCTTCTTGATTATCTGTATAATACTTCTTTCTGATTGCACCATTTTGAAATCCAAGTTTTCTATATAAATTCTGTGCTACAACATTTGTTACACGAACTTCTAATGTCATAGAAGCCGCACCAAGCTTTCTTGCCTCATCCATTACCTTGTTAAGCAATGTTTCACCAAGCTTTTTGCCTCTATATTCTGGTAGAATCGCGATATTTGTAATATGGGCTTCATCTACAACAATCCATACTCCACAATATCCAACGAGCTCGCTATCATGCTGAATAACCATATATTTTGCAAACCGATTTTGCGTTAGCTCATTATAAAACGCCTCTTTGCTCCAAGGTGTAGCAAAAGAAATCGTTTCTATTTTAAAAACATTATCTATATCCGCGACTGTCATATAGCGAAATTCAAATGCTGACATTATCCCCTGTCTTCCTTTTTCTCTTTTTTATTTGCTTTAAGCCAATTTGCCTCTGCCTCTGCTAATCGAATATAATTAGGTGTAAACGTATGTATCTCTTCTGCTTGTCTCGTTTCGCCTAACATTGCAAGAATAGATGGTCTCGGATTAAATTCCACTGCACCTGCTAAAAGAGCAAGCTCTCCCAACCCATCCTTAATGACTTCTTGATGAAGGGGTAAATCATTCCCCACAAATAATACTCGTTGCTTCAATGGAGCAAGCTGCTGAGCCCAATCTTTAGATAAAATCAACTGATCATTTTTAACTATTTCCACATCATTACTTGTAAATTGATAAAGCCCTGTATAAATCTGCCCTCTCCTAGCATCGAAAAGCGGAGACACATAACCATCAAAATATCGTCCCACAGATGCAGCAAGAACTTCTAGACTAGAAACACCAACTAACGGAATCTTTAGTGTCCAGGCAAGTGTTTTGGCAATGGTTACCCCAATTCGAACACCCGTATAAGATCCAGGCCCTTTTGCTACGACAATTTTTGAAAGATCTTTTGGCTTTATATCACAATCCTTCATTAATTGCTCAATTGCAGGCATCGCTCTAATCGAATGGTTTTTTTTCAGGTTTGTGATATACTCCCCGATTACCTTTCCATCTTCATATAATGCAATTCCTAAAACAAAATTTGACGTATCTATTGCTAATATTTTCATTCAAATAACTCCTTACATAATTGCGTATAACGGGAACCTTTAGGGGATAAAACAATTTTTCTTCCTGAAGTGTTGTCATAGAACAATTGAATTTGCAAATATTCTACTGGCAGTTGATCCTCAATTAAATGGGCCCACTCCACTACAGTGACTCCAGCCCCTTCGAAATACTCCTCAAATCCCAAATCCTCATCGCTATCCTTTAATCGATAGACATCCATATGATACAACGGTAATTTCCCTTGGTACTCTTTAATTATCGTAAAGGTTGGACTGTTAACCGTTTTAGTTATTCCTAACCCTTTCGCTATTCCTTTTGTAAAAGTTGTTTTGCCAGCCCCAAGATCACCTTCTAATGTGATTACATCTCCTGCTTCTAAGAGCAACCCAATTCGCTCAGCAAAACTAATCGTATCTTCTGCATTATCTGCCTTCCATTCAAAGTTATTCATAAATTACTCCTAATACAAATTTAATAATGGTATTACTTTTTATTATACTCAATAACCCACTGAGTCTAAAGTCAGTCTCCTTGTTTTTTCGCGGAAACAGAATAGTTTCTCCCAAAATCATAAAAAAACAAAATAATAATTCAAATAACTTCATCATGCTTTAACTTTCTTTTTCATCTAGTTATCCACAGTCTCTCCATTTTAGAAATTCCTAGACGAACAAAAAAATCCTTAGGTTACTTCCTAAGGATTTTTCATTGTTTGATTGCGGGGACAGGATTTGAACCTGCGACCTTCGGGTTATGAGCCCGACGAGCTACCAGACTGCTCCACCCCGCGACGATATAAAATAATAAAAGCCTGGCGACGTCCTACTCTCACAGGGGGAGAACCCCCAACTACCATCGGCGCT
>NZ_DALZDK010000034.1:0-34459 GCF_031978665.1 Niallia sp.
GAGGGCTCTTTTTTGTTCAAGTCCCCGAAAATCCTTCTAACAGGAATGCTCCTATAAATGTTCATGATATTTTATCCAAATATCGAACTTTACATTCTTCATAACCCTATTTGTTTCTACAGGGGAAGCATGGAAAAACTGACACTATACAATTAAAAAAGTTCCTCTCCATTTGGATTAGCACATTTTCTTAGTCCATTTCAATAGCTCTTGCTACTTGTTTGCCGCATTGTTTACAGGTTCCTTGTAAAACGATGCCAAATTTTGTTTCTTCGATTAGGTAATTTTCTATTTGCACGACATCGATACAAGAACTACACCAAACATTCCTTTCTAATTCGCTGCGCATTTCCTTTGGAAGGGACAACCATTTTTTATTTGCAGTAAAAGATAATATGTCTGCTTCGTTTTTCTTCTCCATCTTTATTCCCTCCAATTTTTCTAATATTTTTGCACCTATAAGTATCATCAAAATGGAAAGGAACGAAAACTAAATAATATTCGTACATAATATCTAAACATTCAACTTTATTAACAGTCACTTTCATATTAAAATAGATAAAAAGAAATAAATGGAAAGGATGAAAAACCATGAAATCTATTGTAGTCATTGATGGAGGAACTCGTCCTGATGGAAATACAGCAACCCTGACTGATCAGGCATTAATAGGGCTATCTGTAGAAAAGATTCTCCTTAGGGATCATACCATCAATCCGATTATAGACATGCGGCATCATTCAGATGGATTTCAAGATAGAGAGGATGACTATAATACAATCATTGATCAAATTCTCGCCTATGATATTTTAATCTTCTCTACTCCTATCTATTGGTATAGTATGTCCGGTTTGATGAAGAATTTCGTTGATCGCTGGTCTCAATCTTTAAGGGATTCAAACTATCCTGATTTCAAAGCAAAAATGGCTGCAAAGAAAGCATATGTTATTGCTGTTGGGGGAGATAATCCACATGTGAAAGGCTTGCCTATGATTCAGCAGTTTCAGCATATTGTTGATTTCATGGGGATTGATTTTGGAGGATACATTCTAGGCGTTGGTAATAAGCCTGGAGACATTCTGCAAGATAAAAAAGCACTGTTTGCTGCTACTCAGCTGAAAAACGAATTAATCTAATGAAATGAGCACCGTCGAAAAACTTTTTGATGGTGCTCCACTTTATCCCTTCACCTTCGCTACCCCTAAGGCATAATGGCTAAATAATATATTCTCTACCATTTCTCCTTCTTCCTCGTTACAATCAACAATGACGATTACTTCTGAATGAATTCCCTTTAATAACCTCTTCCTCTTTTTCAATACAATTTCTGTAAAAAGGCGAATGGAAAATCCAATTAAAAAACCAGCTGCTGCTCCTATTAGCCCCCAATAAATAGGTCCTAATGTAAGCTTAAACCCTATACTTGCACCAATAACCGAAAAGGCAGTAGCTAATGCAGCTCCTATATCGATGAGAGAGGTTCCATCTGATCGATGGATAGTATCAAACACATTGCGCTCGCCCATTTGATTATCTAATGGAAGGACAAATATATTCTCCTTTTTAATTCCTCTTTTCTCTAGCGTGCTGATAGCCATTTCAGTAAAAATGGAATGTTCAAATGTTGAAAATAATTGCATCATGATTTCACCTTTTGCCCTTTTAATACTTTAAAAAGCGGGGACTGATAATTTTCTTTAAAATAAAAACGTTGTTCTTTATCGTATAGTTTATTATTTTCCACAGTGTTTATATAAGAATCAAATACTGCAAATCCATAAATCGATGGAAAAAACAATAGCCATTCAGGCTTTATTACCGACGTAGATTGCTGTATTTCCCCTAAAAATAAAAGTGAAATAGCTTCAAGTCCACGAGAATGATAAAAAAATACAACAGTCCAAATAATGACAAAAAACGCCGTTGTTATTCGATGAATGTATAGTTGGCCTAAGCCCGGTACAAATATGGACCAAAAAATAGCCATAATCGGATTTCTTTTATCCAAATAATTAATTTCCATTGCACCAATGCTAAAAGAATTGAATCGATGCTCCTCTCGTTCTGCCAATACAAACACTTTATTTAAATCGACCGTTGTTCGATAACTATCCCATATGGCGAATATATAGACAGGAATATAAATTAAAAGCCATCTTGTATCGAGAATCTCTTTTGCCTTATCAATTTCTCCTTGAAAAGAATAGATCATGGCTAAATTCAAATTACATTTTATATTTACTACAACTTCCCAAATAAATAACACGAACCCGCGTAGGTACTTCGACAAAAGCAGATGGCCGAACCCAGGAAAAGCAGCACTCCACCACCCAATGATATATGGATTCCGAAGATGGATTTGTGTAGTTCCAAGAATACTAACATGTGCCCTATATCTTCTTGCTGTATTGTCATTCGTATAATTGTCCATAACTTTTTCACCTTTTTCCTTTTGTATATACAAAAGAGAAATAACTAAGCGTTATTTTTATCAAAATTATGAAATTTTATCCACATACCTAACTTATTTAGTACAATTGGACTAATGAGTTAGGAAGGAAGATTATAATTGATAGGAATTTTCGCACTATTACTATTTACTGTTATCGCTAAACAGCTCTATCCTACATTAGGAGAAAAGAGAATTAATAATCTTTTCTCCAAGCTGGAATTCCCTTATATACAATGGAGTGATCTATATGTTCCTAATAGCAAAAGAGGAATGTCCCAACTAGATCATGTTCTACTAGGTAAAAATGCTTTATTTGTTATTGAGGCAAAAAACTATCAAGGATGGATTTATGGAAGTGAGAATAGTCAAATGCCTGGTTGTAGTGTTTTTCCAAAATGTAGATATTCAAAGACTAGTTAACCATTAAAAACCTAAATATACCTTTGGAATTTTATGCTAAAATATTTATTTAGTATGACTTTAAAAAGGGGAGTACAAAATTGTCTCAAGCACTAATATTTGATATGGATGGCACACTTTTTCAGACAGATAAAATACTAGAAATATCTCTTGATGATACATTCCATCACTTACGTTCTCTTCATCAATGGAATGGCACAACCCCTATTGATAAATATCGCGAAATTATGGGTGTTCCGTTACCAATTGTTTGGGAAACATTATTGCCTAATCATTCCATCGAAATAAGAGAACAAACAGATACTTATTTTCTTAAAAGATTGATTACAAATATAAAGAATGGTAAAGGTGCTTTATATCCACATGTAAAAGAAGTTTTCTCTTATTTGAAAGAAAACCACTTCTCTATTTACATAGCAAGCAACGGTTTAACCGAATATTTACAAACGATTGTTGAATACTATCGATTGGATAATTGGCTGACTGAAACATGTAGTATTCAACAAATTAAATCATTGAATAAATCAGACCTTGTTCGTAGTATTATAGACAAGTACGAAATTACTTGTGCAGCTGTTGTCGGAGACCGTCTTTCTGATATTAAGGCTGCAAATGATAATGGTCTTGTGTCCATCGGTTGTAATTTTGATTTTGCTAGAGCTGATGAACTCATGCAAGCTACTATCGTTATCAATGATTTATTGGAGTTAAAATCGATTATACCAACATTAGGTACTTTCAAGTTAAATAAAATTCTACAAAATAATAATATATGAGGAGAATAATATTTCCACTGCGGAATCATATAAATCTATTGAAAAACAACGTATTGAACTAGCTTTAGTGAACAACGACTTTATTGGAGCAATGACCCTTTATAAGTATTCATTCCTCTCCAAAGAAGAATTCATTGACACTGTTGAACCTTTTCTAACAAAAAATAAAGCTAATACAATCAATCATTTGCAGGATTTTGTTGATAAAGAGGTCTCCTCTTCTAACAATACGAATGCAGATAGCATAAAAGAGGATGAAATATGGAAACAAGTCCTAGAACTTATCGGAACAACAATATCCAATCCATCTTTTGATACTTGGCTTAAAAATACTACTTGCAGTTTAGAAAACAATCTAGCAACCGTATATTGCGGAAATGAATTTCAAAGAGATTGGCTCAAAGAAAGATATACCCCTCATGATGGAGTGTTTAAAAGAAGTTTTACCAGATGCTCCAGAATTTATTGTTACAATTAAAGTTAACCCCTGAAAATAAGTAGAAGATAATAAAAGCTGCCAAGTTTGGCAGCTTTTATTATTTTTAAAAATTCATCTATTCTATTCAAAAATTTCCGTTTCAACTCTTCACAATCTCAGCAATACTCATAAATTGGTTAGCACGAAGCCCCCAACATTTCCAGGCTTTCTTTCTGCCCATTATAAGGAAGTTTATATTCATCAATTAAATGTGCTTCCTCTCCTACTATTTCATAATAACTAAATAAAATGGAGTAACCCACCAAAACTATCTCCCCTCTTTTTTTCCAACGTGCTGTGCTTAACATAAAAATTTATTAATAATCTAGAAGACGTTATATTTTTTAAAATCATTCCTATTCTTATTGATGTTTCCCAGTATAACGTTATAAAGTAAACTGAATATAAACTTCCGAAAATTTATTTTCAGTTTATACTTTGCTAATAAAATAGGGATAACTTATATATATGGGGGCATTAGATGTTTAAAATATTAGTGGTTGAAGATGATAAAAATACAAGAAAGTTAATGTGTGCTGTATTAAAACAACATGGCTATCAAACCTATGATGCTCAGGATGGCATCGAAGCTCTTCATGTTATGGAAAAAGAACACGTTGATTTAGTGGTTCTTGATTTAATGATGCCGAAAATGGACGGCTATGAATTAACACGACAGCTTAGACAAACGTGGGAGACTCTCCCAATATTAATGGTTACTGCAAAGCAAGAACCATCAGATAAGAAGAAAGGGTTTCTTGTTGGTACGGATGATTATATGACTAAACCTGTAGATGAAGAAGAAATGGTGCTTCGTATTAAAGCCCTTTTACGCAGAGCTAAGATTGCCAGTGAACATAAACTAACAGCTGGAAAAACTGTTCTTGATTATGATGCACTTACTGTATCCCGTGGTGATTTAGTTATTACATTGCCGCCAAAAGAATTTTTCTTATTGTTTAAACTTTTATCCTATCCGAATATGATTTTCACACGTATACAACTTATGGATGAAATTTGGGGAATGGAATCTGAAACAGATGACCGGACTCTCAATGTTCATATAAACCGCTTAAGGGACCGTTTACGAGATTTTCCTGAATTTGAAATTGTGACTGTTAGAGGACTAGGCTATAAGGCTGTGAAAAAAGCATGAGAGAATTTTTCACCAAACGATTTAGTCTTGCTATTACGTTAGTTATATTTGTGTTTGGGGTCATGATGGCAACAGTATTGGTAGCTGCCGTGATTACTTTTGCTTTACAGCATTTAGGAATTATCTCGAACCATAGCCAACTTCCGGTATTTCCGTTAATTACTTTTTTAGGCTTCTGCATTTTACTTGGAACTTCCCTGACAGCCTTTCTCAGTAAAAAAGCATTAAATCCGATACGTACTGTAATTGATGCTACCCGTAAAGTAGCAGATGGAGATTTTTCTGTGCAAGTTAACATAAAAGGAATAGGTGAATTAGAAGAATTATCGCAAAGCTTTAATAAAATGACACAAGAGCTTTCAGGAATTGAAACACTACGAAGTGATTTCGTAAATAATTTTTCTCATGAGTTCAAAACACCGATTGTATCCTTGCGAGGATTTGCAAAGTTACTGAAAGAAGATAACTTAACAGAAGCGGAACGACAAGAATACCTCGATATTATCATAACTGAGTCTGAACGGTTAGCGGCACTCTCTACAAATGTACTTGTTCTTTCTAAATATGAAAATCTCGAGATTATTACCGATAAAGCCCCCTTTCGCTTAGATGAGCAAATCCGAAAAACAATCGTGTTAATGGAACCAAGATGGTCTGCGAAAGAAATGGTCATTAACGTGGAATTGGATGAAGTTATCTTTAGCGGGAATGAAGATTTAACTCAACAAATTTGGCTAAATCTTTTGGATAATGCCATTAAGTTTTCAGATTTAGGCGGCATGATACAAATAACCCTTACGAAAGCCGAAGATGAAATTTGTTTTACAATTCAAGATAACGGTCCTGGAATGGATGATCGCACAAAAGTACATCTTTTCGATAAATTTTATCAAGGCGATCCCTCCCATTCAAAATCCGGGAATGGGCTAGGATTGGCACTTGTAAAAAGGATCGTCGAGCTTTGCGATGGAGAGGTTTATGTGGAAAGCGAGAAAGAAAAAGGTAGTATATTTATTGTAAAATTAGTAGCTTGATTAGGCTAACGAATTAGACAGAATCCATCTAATTCGTTAGCTTTTTTTGCATTTATCACATTACATCGTATTTCGTAAAACTTAGTGTTTAATGGATAATCACTGTAGGATTGTTAGACATATGTCCATTATATTTTTAGCGAGTATTTTGTTCCGCCCCTCATAATCCTTTCCCACTTCTTTCTCTCCTTTGCTTCCTATATTTTTTCCGTTTATAAAGATTAACAGTAATAACCGAAGTTTTTACAATTTCCATAGATTTTAAATGAAAAGGCAAATCCCATCTGTCTATAATTTTTTTGACAAAACATCTTATACAAAAAGATTTATAGAACTATATTATATGTTTTCTTTTTCATCGAACGAAAACCTTTACAATTTTTGAAAACATTTTCATATCTTTCTATGCCATAATCAAATTACAAAAAGTTGCAACTTTTGAGAGAGGAGTGTTTCCAATTATTTATACATGTACGTTAAATCCTGCCATTGATTTATTTGTTGATGTCAATGCATTGGAACCCTTTATTGTAAATCGCACAAATACAGAAGACTATCAAGCAAATGGTAAAACCATAAATATATCCCTTATTCTAAAAAAAATGGGGATTGAAAATACAGCACTTGGATTTATTGGTGGATTTACAGGCAGATACATCAACGAAGAACTTCAAGATCATGGAATTCAAACAGATTTCATTGAAATTGATGGGATTACTCGAATTAACACCTTTGTGAGAGCTGGAGAAAAGGAATATAAGATTGTAAACAAGGGCCCGACAATAAAAAAAGACAAACAGCAACAATTAATAGACAAATTGGATTCTATTCCCGTTGGAAGCATTCTATTTATTTCTGGCAGTTTACCAAAGGGAATTTCCGACGACATCTATATAGAAATTGCAAAAATAGCAAAAGAACATGACCTTAAATTAATCTTGGATATAAGCTCACGAAAGCTCTTAGAGTGTCTCCCTTTTTCCCCTTATTTAATCAAACCTAATAAGGAAGAGCTAGGATACTTATTTAATAAAGAGGATTTACTAGAAGAAGATATTTACTATTATGCAAAAACACTTTTAAAAATGGGAACTCAAAATGTCTTAGTTTCCTTAGGAGAAGATGGCGCTATCTTTCTCTCAAATGAAAGATGCTTACGTGTAACGTCACCAAAAGGAATTGTAGTGAATACCGCGTGTGCAGGAGATGCTTTCTTGGCCTCTTTCGTAGGCAAACAACTATCAGGTGCTTCCTTAGAGGAAGCATTAACATACGCCTCAGCAACAGGAGCCTCAACTGCATTTTCTATGGGATTAAGTGATTTCAAAGATGTAGAGGAATTATGCAAAGTAGTTAAGCTCGATGATCTTGATCTAATCATTAAATAAGGAGGCTACTGAAATGAGTAAAATTAAAATTATTGCTGCAACAGGCTGTCCAACCGGGATTGCTCATACATTTATGGCGGCAGAAGCATTAAAAATCGCTGCAAAGAAATTAAATGTTGATATTAAAGTGGAGACACATGGTCAAGTAGGAATTCAAAATGAATTAAGTATACAAGATATTCAAGATGCTGATGGAGTAATTATTGCAGCTGATAAAGATGTATTTGCAGACCGTTTCAAAGGAAAACCAGTTATTGACGTTCCAGTTGCTAAAGGAATTAGAGAAGCAGAAGCTCTTATACAGGCAATAATCGATGCAAAAGCACCTGTCTTCAAGGCTGCAAAAAAAGAAGCTACATTAGAAGAGGCTGAAGAATATACTTCTGGTAATTCTTTTGGTAGAGCCATTTATAAACACTTAATGAATGGTGTTTCACACATGCTTCCATTTGTAGTCGGTGGTGGTGTGCTAATTGCCATCTCCTTCTTGTTTGGGATTCATTCAGCAGAGCCTAATCATGAAACTTATAACCCAATAGCAAAATTTCTTAAGGATGTCGGAGGGATAGGGTTTCAATTAATGGTTCCTATTTTGGCTGCCTTCATAGGCGACTCTATAGCAAAGCGACCAGGTATGGTGGCTGGATTTATCGGTGGGATGATGGCTTACACAGGTGGCGCAGGGTTCCTAGGGGGAATTGTTGCAGGGTTCTTAGCTGGTTATGTCATTATTCTTTTATCTAAATTACTAAGTGGCTTATCACAATCATTAGAAGGATTAAAAGCAATCTTTTTGTATCCCGTTTTCGGAATTCTGATTACATCATTATGTATGTATTTCTTTGTAGAACCAATGACCATTATTAATGAAGGAATGAAAACATTTTTAAGTGATTTTCAAGGAGCCAATCCCATCATTCTTGGCTTAATTGTTGGTTGTATGAGTGCATTTGATATGGGTGGTCCTATTAATAAGGCAGCCTATGTTACAGGTACAGCTCTACTAGCAGAAGGAAATATGTATTTTATGGCAGGGGTTTCCGCAGCATGTATAACACCTCCTTTCGTTACTGCCTTTGCAACTGTATTCTTTAAACATTATTTTAATCAATCTGAACGTAATGCAGGGTTGATCAATTTTATTTTAGGATCAACTCATATAACAGAAGGTGCCATACCTTTTGCTGCTAAAAACCCAATTGTTTTAATCCCTATTTTAATGATCGCATCCTCTATTTCTGCCATATTAACATACCTATTCAATGTGCAAGTTCCTGCACCACATGGCGGATTTTTAGTATTGCCGGTTGTAACTGGAGCATTTCAATGGGTAATTTCTATTTTAGTCGGATCACTTGTTGGGGCATTAGCATTTGGATTTGCAAGAAAAATCAGTGCACAAAAAAAAGAAATGAAAAATAATCTTAAACAATCTGCTTAATAAGAATGGAGATGAACACTTTGAATACTTTATTTTCTGAACAAAATGTACTTTTGAATGAGAGAATATCATCACAAAGAGACGTATTTATAAAAATCGCAGAACATTGTGTGTCAAATAATATAGCTAGTTCTTCCGAGAAACTTTTACATGCATTGGAAGAAAGAGAAAAACAAAGTACAACGGGGTTCATAGATGGATTTGCTATCCCGCATGCCAAAAGTTCCTCTATTCAAATTCCATCTGCTTTAATCATCACGTTAAGCGAAGGCATCGATTGGGATTCAATGGATCAAAAACCTGTTAAGTTCATTATTTCATTACTAATACCAGAAAACGAAGCAGCAACAACTCATTTAACAGCACTTTCTAATATTTCCAGAATGTTAATACACCAAGAAATAAGAGAAAATTTATTGGAAGCTCAGAATAAGCAGGAAGTTCTTCAATTAATCGATGAGTCTATTGTAAGTATTTAAAAAGAAGATAAAATAAGCAAAATCAGATACTACGTCCATGCTATTCTAGCGTTCTTTTAACCGCTTTTTCAAAAAACTCTAAACTAATTTGTCCAATTATAATGGAGGTAAGAAAATGAATGTAGATATAGGTAATAAAGTAGTAAATACAAAAGAAATGCTTTTAAAAGCCCAAAAAGAGGGATATGCAGTACCAGCCTTTAATATACACAATTTAGAGACCATTCAAGTAGTTGTAGAAGCAGCTTCCAGTCTTCGCTCCCCTGTCATTTTAGCTGGTACACCAGGAACATTCAGCTACGCTGGCCGTGACTATATTCAAGCAATCGCTGAAACAGCAGGAAAAAAATATGATATCCCAATTGCATTGCATTTGGACCATCATGAAAATATTCAAGATATTAAAGAATCAGTCATATTAGGAACTAAATCAGTCATGATTGATGCATCGCATCATCCCTTTGAAGAAAATATCAAAATTGTTAAAGAAGTAGTTGACTTTGCTCATGCTTATGGCGCTACTGTGGAGGCGGAATTAGGTCGATTAGGAGGGCAAGAAGATGACTTGATTGTGGATGAAGTGGACTCTTATTATACAGACCCTTTCGCAGCGAAGGAATTTGTGGAACGTACAGGAATTGATTCTTTAGCTGTTGCAATAGGAACTGCACATGGTCTATATAAAACAGAACCTAAATTAGACTTTGAACGTTTAGCACAAATTAAACAGGTAATTGACATACCTCTTGTGTTACATGGAGCCTCAGGTATTAGTGTTACAGATGTAAGAAAATGCATTGAATTAGGCTGTTGTAAAGTAAATATTGCAACAGAACTAAAAATACCATTTTCAGAAAATATAAGAAAATATTTGACAGAGCATCTAGACGCTAATGATCCTCGAAAATATATTCAGCCTGCTAAAGAGGCTATGAGACAAGTAGTAATAGATAAAATTAAAATGTGTAAGAGTGAAAATCGAATTTAATCCTTTTAAAACAATTAAAATAATAAAAATCAAAAGAAACCTATTCAACCAGGTTTCTTTTTTACATCATTCTAATCACATAAGCATCAAGAATAATTCTTGAAATTACTTGTAAAGGTAAACGGGAACGGACTTCATAGTCTGGAAAAAAAGAGGATGACCCTTTATAACCTAAAAGGGTAATTTCAGAAAGCTTTGCTAAACTTGAATCCACTCCTGCTGTCAATGTAATCGTGCTAATTTGATTTATTTTAAAATTTTTGCATGCTTCCACTAATTCTTTTGTTTCGCCATTTAAAGAAATAAAAATTGCTAATTCATCTTTTTTTATTTTTTTTGAAATAACCCGAATAATGTTTGGGTCATTGTGCATCTCACAATTTTTCCCTAACAGTTGCAATTTAATTGTCACTTCGTTTCCTATCATTTCCGAAAAGCCTCTAGCAAAGACATACACTTTTTTAGCATTATTTATTTTTTGAAGTGTATCTTCTATATTTCCACTATTCAGCATTTGAATAGTATTTAAAACTTCTATTTCATTCTTTTTTATTGCTTGTTGAATTTTTTTATCGATATCATCAATCGTTTCAACTTGTTTTGTTGATTTCAACTTATCTTTAATAGAGTATTTAAATGCAGTAAATCCATCATGTCCTATCTTCTTCATCAAGCGAACGATTGTAGCAGTAGATACATTTGCTCTTTCACTTAATTTAACAATCGACATATCAGGCATCAATTCTATATGTTTAAATATAAAATCTAATAAATATCGTTCTGTCTCACTTAATGATTGATATTTCTCAGTTGAAATATCAAAAATAATATTGTCCAAACTATCACCACCTTATAATCATATGTATTCGCATATAAATATTTTATCATTGTATTGCTTCCCAAATATAGATTTAATTAGTTAATTTAATAAAAGAGGCACATACTCGTCTAAGAATGCGCCTCTTTATATTCTAGTATGAAACTATCTTATCCCCAAATCTCTTTGGCAACATCGACAATGTATTTCAATTTATTCCATTGTTCTTCTTCTGTTAATTTATTTCCATGGTGTGTAGAAGCAAATCCACATTGTGGGCTAATACATAGCTGCTCAAGGGAAACATATTTAGATGCTTCTTCCACACGCGCTTTGATAGATTCTTTGTCTTCTAATTCTCCAGTTTTCGAAGTAAAAACGCCTAGCACTACTTGTGCTCCACCATTTGGTACAAATTCAAGCGGCTTGAAACCACCAGAGCGCTCATCATCATACTCTAAGAAGAAACCATCTACTTTTTCCTTCGCAAAGAAGCTAGGAGCTATTTTATCATACGGGCCTTCAAATGCCCAAGCAGATTGATAGTTTCCACGGCAAAGATGAGTTGTAACTGTTAGATCTTCTGGCTTTCCTTCTAGAACACCATTTACAACACGTAAAGCTAAATCAATTAACTCTTGTCTTTCTAACTCACTTTTCGCGAATGGCAGTTCTGGGGCACAAAGTCCTGCAATATATACATCATCAAATTGTAAATAGCGACAGCCAGCCTCATAAAATGCTTGAATAGCATCACGATAAGCCTTGATAATATCATCTGCATACTCTTCCATATCCGGATAGATTTCTTCATTACGGATGCCTGCATTAAAAAGTTGATTTGGACTTGGAATCGTCATTTTTGCCACGGCACGGTCTCCAACAATCTCATAAAATTCCTTAAAATCTTTTAGATGAGGATGATCAGGGTTAAAGGATACTTTTCCTGTAACGCGTACATCATACGCTTCTGTTTCCACTCCATTAAATTTATAACCATGGTCAGGTACATATCCTTCTACTCCATTTAAATGCTCCATGAAATCAGTGTGCCAGAATCTGCGACGGAACTCTCCATCCGTTACTGCTTGAAGACCAACTTCAATTTGCTTGTCGACAATTCGTTTAATTTCTTTTGTTTCTACTGCACGTAGCTCTTCTGCTGTGATAGCTCCTTCAGCAAATTTCTTTCTAGCATCGTGAATGGATGGAGGACGAAGTAAGCTTCCCACATGATCCGCTCTAAATGGTGCCTTAATAATTGTTTTTGTCATTTTATCTCTACCTCCGCAAATTTCTTCTCTCTTTTTTATTTTAGATTTTTCAGAAAAACATATTTACTATTATGTATAGAAAAATCTCCGTTATGGCTTCCATAAGATTAAATTCCACAACTTGTTTAATTAGTTATAAATGTAACATGAAAAAAAGGATGGGGAAATGCACAAAATTTTAACTCTTGTGATTATTTAAAACTTTTCTAGTAATTCTACACTAATTCTATAAAGAATACTAGAAAAATAGAAACAAAAAATAGACGCAAGCTATTACTTTGTCATAATAACTTGCGTCTATTTCTACTATAATTTACTTTTTACTATTTAAATCATGATGCAAGGATTCAGAAGGAATAGGGTTAATGGGAACTTGTCCTTTTGGAACCGGTTCTTTCACATAAACAAATTCACCTGTACCATCCTGGGCGCTTCCTGTTGCCCATAAACCTTCTGAAGAAGCATCACCTTCTGATAGATTCCAAAATTCATAAGCTTCTGGCTGTGATTCTTTTTCTGCTTCTGGTGGGAAGCTTGCTGGAACGATCACTCCATTTTTCGCTTCTAGTTCTTCTATTGCTGCCATCCATTGATACTGATGGTAACGATCCCTTGCTAACATTTTTCTAAATGTTGCTTTCACGCCCTCGTCTGAAGTCATATGGTATAGTCTTGCAACCTGCAAGCGACCTTGGCTTTCTGCATGAAGATTGGAACGCATATCCGCTAATAGATTTCCGCTTGCTACTATATAAGAACCATTCCAAGGTACCCCATTCGAATTAGTTGGAAGACCACCCAATCCACTTACAAGCAGTTGTTGTGGATTAATTCCCCCCATAATAGCTGCTACAGCTGGGTCTTTTGCTGCTTTAGCTTGATCCTCGGGAGACGCTCCATCTAGAAGCTGACTTATAAGGGAACAAAGCATTTCCACATGACCAATCTCCTCTGTTCCAATATCCATTAGCATATCCTTATATTTTTCTTCTCCTCGACAGTTAAAACCTTGGAAAAGATATTGCATCATAACAGTCATTTCCCCGAATTGCCCTCCAAGTACCTCCTGGATTTGACGTGCTAACATTGGATCTGGCTTGTCCACTTTCACTTCAAACTGTAATTCTTTTTGATGACGAAACATGACGATATCTCCTCCTTATGACTTTTTCTATTTGTTGTTCGATTAAGATGTACCCCGTATAAGAAAAGAATAAACAGTGGAAGAAATTTCAAGAGAGAGAAAGTTTCTGGAATGAATGCTCTAAAAAATGGTTAGCACATCTTTCTCTCACAACCCATAATCATTTTTTCAAGTAGCTCTTTCTTATTAGCAAAATTAAGTATATCCACATAATTAAAACGCTTACATTTAAAAATAAAGAAGCATTACTAATCACTTGCCATTACCAACCAAAAACCTACTTGAGGTGTCACCAAAGGGTTGCTTGAATTCTAGAGCGTCAAACTTCTAGAAATAGAAAAAAGACCTAGAGTTCTAACTTAAGCCCCCACTGAAATGATTCATCTCAGTGGGGGTAGTTGATTGGGACGCTTCTTTCAAATAATCAAGATGAGAGAATATGCAGAGGTGATGGTCAAAGCGAATATGGGAATGAAGTAAAGGAGAGGCTGGGACATAAGTATTCCAGCTATATATAAAAGGCTGTTTCAGTAAAGTTAGTGTTAATATCCGCAGCCTGAATACACTTCGCTTTCCATGGGGCGAGCGCCGATCCGCGGTCTGCCTTTGGCCTGCAGGGTCTCGGACTTTCTCGCAGCTCCCTGTGGCGTCTACGTGTATTCAGGCTGCTCCGTTTTTCTTCCTAATTTATTTTTAAAAGCTTTTAGGAAATAGCATCTAAAAATGAAATGGAATGAATTGTTTTTTTACACTTGATTATATTTAAAATCATAAATAACTAGTATGAAAAAGCAGCCTTTTTTATGAGCTAAATTAGAGATTGTTCGTCTTTACAGAGTGGCTATTTAGTTTTGTCCCAGCCTCCCTTTCCTGGGAAATAAAAAGACAAAAAACGCCAAAATGCGATATTCTAAATTTCAAGAAAATAACGGTACTCCTTATAGTTACCGTCATTCATCGTCCTTCCACTATTTTTGCAAATTCCTCTAACGTAGTTGAATACTTTATATATTTGCGAGGCAAGAGGTAGTGTTCATCTTTTATTCCCTTTTCTATATATAAATCTGGGGTAGTTGTTAACCCATATAGATAATACATCTTCACTTCAGTTATTACCTTCGCATCTGTATTACCATATGGATAAGAAAGGGCAATAACATCTTTCCCTGTTATCTTCTCGATTTTTTCTTTCGAATCTTTTAGTTCATGTCCATAATTTGTTGTTTTTGTTAAATCAGGATGTGTGGCTGTATGGGATTGAATCGAGAATAGTCCTGAATCAGCCAAGCTCTTTAAATCGCTATTAGATAGGCGATTCGTACGTCCAATAAAATCGGATATAGTAAAAATCGTTGCTGTAGGGAGAAAATGATTATTCTTAACTTTTTGAAAAATATCATATACATTGACATTATTTTTATAGCCATCATCCAAAGTAATAAATATTGGCTTCTCCACTTTATGAATATCCTGCCATCTTTCAAAAGTTAATAAAGTGAAGCCATGATCGCGTAAATATAGCATTTGCTTTTCAAAATTGTCAGGTGTAACATATAGCTCTTTTGAACCCTGACCATGAAACTCATCAATGGAATGATAGACTAAGATCGGAACCTTTTGTTCGGCAAATACAGAGGAAGATGGGAAAAGTAGAAATAGAAAGAAGTACAATATTGCTATTTTTTTCATAAAGGACCTCTCTTTTCTTTACACTGCAATGAAGTTGTCCCGAAAACTCGGAGACAACTTCATATAATTTTTAATGCATATTATTATTCACATTCATTTGCTGTTGCATCGGATTACCTTGAGCAGGTGCAAATCCATTTAAAATTTGTTGCATATCTTGTGCAGCTAATTGTGGCACTTGATAATAATGGTGTTTATTTTGATATAAGGAGATTTCATAAGCCATTTCGAGACAGTTTGGAATAGACGCTGCAATAACACGGCGTACTACTGGATTTGTCGTCTGTGCTGCTGCCATCGTTTTCATAGAAGCAGACCCTTTTAGTGCATTTAGCATCGCGGCAGCTACATGTTGATCACTTACTTCAGTAACGTTTTGGATTGGTTTAGATGGTGGCATTGGTGTCATACCAAAAATGAAATCATTATTTTCTTTCATCATATATGGCTCTGTTCTCTTTGCAGGAGGTTGTCCTGTTTGAAAACACTGTAAGGTTAAATTGTATTCTTCAGTAATAAATTGGTATTGTCTGTTATGGATATCACGTAATTCAGGATCTTGAATATGTCCTCCCAACAGCTTATATAAATTCATCGTATTAATTGCACCAGCCAATACTTCATGAACATCGAACATCTCATGCCCACCATGATTCATTGCTTGCGGAACTTGACCTGTTTGTAAATTTTGGTGTACTTGCTGTCCATTTTGTAACAATATAATTTCCTCCTCTTCTGATAATTCAACAACAGGATTAGTATGATAAAACCTTATTAAACTATACGCTGAAAAAGGGAACATAATATGGTAATAATAATGGTGTTTTCCTTCCTTACCCTTTGTAAAGCTATTATTTTTGAGTTTTATAAAATCACGGATTATTTTCTTATTTTAATACATCCTAATCATAGGAGGTGACATGATGCCAAGAGATCAAGTACATGTCAACGTTGATCCTAATATGGATGGACCAAGAGAAGGTGTTATTGCTGATGCTGATGGAGACCAATTAGGAATCAGTAGAGACACAGGTACGAAAACAACCCCATTTCATGTAAAGGAAGTTAAAAAAGACCCTGAGTTAGCAAAATTTGCTGAAACATTTGAAAAATAATTTTGTAGTATGTTCAATACATTTCAATTGTATGGAGGAAGAAATGAGCAGTTATTTAGATACAATGATCACAAAAGTAAGAAACACGATTGCCCATGCTACAGATTCAGTACGTAAAGGGTTTTTCAGCCTAACTGGAGAAGCTTCTGTCTCAGTCAATCAGCTTGCAGAATTTATAAAAGAACATAAGGAAACAAAAACTGAATGCAAATATTTACTGGGCAATTATTATTATTTCAGCCATTTGCAAGAGAATGGGGTTCGTTACTATTTAGAGACAAATGGCCATTATATATTACAGTTAGATGCAAACACAAAGGATCAAGTTCTTATCGCATATCGCTCTTACAAAGACAAGCTTTCTTTAGATACTCCCATTAAATTTCCAAAGATGAACTGAAAAATGAACAAATAAACAGGGAATTCCCCCCTGTTTATTTATAGCTATCATTCTCTTACACTACTTTTCCTTCCCAGCATTGCATACCGCCAATCATATTTACTACATGAAAACCATTTTTTGATAATATTTGAGCAGCTTGACTACTTCTTCCACCAGCCTGACACACGATAAAATATTCTTTCTGCTTATCTAATTCATGCATTCGAAATTCAATAAGTCGTAAAGAGATATTCACTGCACCAGGAATTTTTCCTGTTGCCACTTCTGCGGGTTCACGAACATCTATAATCGATAATTGCTCTCCATTCATTATTTTCCTATTTAATTCATTGGGTGTTATTTCTTTCATACTATTCATACCTCCTTTAACTTTTTTTAGCTTTTTTAAATAAATAAATTCACATGACCATCCTCTGCCTCTGCTAAATAAGCAGCAACACCCGCATAATCTATTCCGTTCAATAGTTCTTCCTCTTTTAATCCTAGTAAATCCATTGTCATTGTACACGCAACAAGGTTGACATTCTGTTCTTGTGCCAACGTAATTAATTGTGGTAATGTCAATGCTTGATGCTTATCAATAATATGTTTAATCATTTTGGGACCAAATCCAGCAAAATTCATTTTGGATAACCCCATTCTTTCTGCTCCTCTTGGCATCATTTTGCTAAAAAGCTTTTCTAAAAATCCTTTTTTCATTTTAATATTCTCTTCCTTTCGTAGTGCATTGAGCCCCCAAAAGGTGTGAAATATCGTTACTTCATGATCATAGGCAGCTGCTCCATTCGCAATGATATATGCTGCCATCGCTTTATCATAATCTCCGCTAAATAGTACAATTGTTGTCTTCTTTGTCATTTTCCCGCTCCTAACCATTCCCTTTACCCCTATGGGTATAAATAAATTCAAAATAATAAGCTCTATTTACTTTAGAGCCTATATCCTTTTATCATCTGCTTTTCACTAACAAGTTAACAGCCTCTTTAATAACCTCGTCCATTCTTTCTCCATTTTTTTCTGCTTCTACTACACAGTCTACCAGGTTAGTGCTAACAATTACTCCCATTGTCCGATCTACTGCTGAACGAACCGCTGATAGTTGCGTAATTACTTCCTTACAATCCTTATTCTCCTCCATCATTTTCAGGATACCTCTTAGTTGCCCTTCCATTCGTTTCACTCTATTTTTTAATTGATCATTATATTCCAAAGAAAATGCTCCTTCCATTCGCAAAGTATCTTCAATCCATCATTCATAATCGTTTCATTATATTTGATTAAATTATACTATATATAGTTTGTCAACGAACAGGACCCATTCACTTGCTATTCACAAGGAGATTTTCTTCCAATTCCCTATTTTTTCTTAATCCAAAATTTGATAATCGATCCTTCTTGCTCCGTTTTTAAAATTTGATGCCCTACCTTTTTTGTCCATGCTGGCAAATCGGTCAATATTCCTTTGTCTGTTGCCTGTAATTCTAATACTTGATTACTTTCCAACTGATCTATGCCTTTTTTCAACTTAACAATCGGCATCGGGCAAGCTAAACCCGCAACATCCAATATGGAATCAACTTGAAAAGGTGTTTCTTCTTTTCTTTCTTCCTTTTTAGGAGTGCTCTCTTGCTTACTTTCTAGCTTCTCAGTCCTAATAGAAACAGAGGAATAGGTCTTCCAGCCACCATCTACATTTTTTACATCAAAACCGTTATTTTTCAATATTCTACTAGCTAAATAGCCCCTTAACCCAACTTGGCAACTTACATAAATAGGCTGATCTTTCGGTAAAGCTTCTAATTCATCTCTTAATTGGCCTAAGGAAATATTCTGTGATCCTTCTATATAACCAAATTCTCGCTCTACACTTTCTCTTACATCAAGTAAATATCCACCATTTTGTATAATTTGATCTACTTCATGCCATTGAACTTGCTCTAGTTCCCCATCTACAATATTGGTTGCAACATAACCTGCCATATTGACTGGATCTTTTGCAGACGAATATGGTGGAGCATAAGATAGTTCTAAATTAGTTAAGTCCTCTACTGTTAAATTCCCTTTAATTGCAGTCGCAATGACATCAATTCGTTTATCAATGCCAGCCCTCCCGATTGCTTGTGCACCGTATATACGTCCAGTTTCTTTATCAAAAATTAGCTTTAAAGTAATTGGAGTACTTTCTGGGTAATAGCCAGCATGTGAATTAGGATGAATATGCACCACATCGTATGGGATATTCCACTTTTGGAGCACTTTCTCATTATTTCCAGTGGTTGCAACTGTTAAATCAAATATTTTAACAATTGAAGTTCCTAAAGTTCCTTCATACTTTTCTCTCTTCCCCATTATATTATTTGCAGCAATTCTTCCTTGGCGATTTGCCGGTCCCGCTAATGGTATCATTGTCTTTTTTCTATTGATATAATCGCGTACCTCTATTGCATCCCCAACAGCATAAATATCCTGATTAGAAGTTTGCAGCAAGTGATTTACAACAATGCCACCTTGTTCCCCTAATTCTAAGCCAGCAGATTTTGCTAATTCATTTTCCGGTCTAACGCCAATCGAAAGAATAGTCATATCTGTTGTTATTTCTGTCCCATCTTCTAATACGACTATCTTGCCATTTGCTTTAAACTCCTTCACTCCATTTTCCAAAATTAGTGTTACTCCATTTTGTTTTAAATGTGTATGAACAGGGCTCGCCATTTCTACATCAATCGGTGACAATACTTGATTACCCTTTTCGATTACTGTTACCTTTATTCCACGAGCAACCAAGTTTTCTGCCATCTCTAAGCCAATAAAGCCACCTCCGATAATAACCGCACTTTCTGGTGAATGATGATCGACAAAACCTTTTATTCTATCTGTATCTGGTATATTTCTTAATGTAAATAACGAATCGTGGTTTACTATTCCTGAAATTGGAGGAATAATTGGTTTGGCTCCAGGAGAAAGCAGCAACTTATCATAAGATTCTTCATAAACTTCTTCTGTTTTCAAGTTTTTAATAGTCACTGTTTTATTTTTTGCATCAATCGTTACAGCCTCACTGTTTACTCGTATATCTAATAAGAATCTTTTTGACATTCCTTCCACTGTTTGCACAAGCAATTTGCTACGATCTTTAATTGTTTCGCCAATATAATAAGGCAGTCCGCAATTAGCAAAAGAAATATGCTCACCTCTTTCAATCAAGATAATTTCAGCTTCTTCACTTATTCTTCTTAATCTAGCAGCAGCTGTTGCACCTCCTGCAACACCACCGATAATTATTACTTTTGTTTTCATCCAAACTCCTCCTCCATATACCCTCATAGGTATATTTTATTTCACAAAAAATACCCCAATGGGTTTATTTTTGTATTATAAATGCCATTAAAATGAAAGTAAAGAAAAAGGTGTTAGGTACTACAAAAGATAATTATCTCATGCAATACTTAACACCTTTTTTATTAACTAACTTACACAAGTCTTCTACGAATTCTACTACTAATAAAGTCAATAACAGAAACTACTACGATGATAATAATTAACATCATTCCAACTCGTTCCCAGCTACGCTGCATCGCAGCAATGATAAGTGGTGTACCAATTCCTCCTGCACCAACTACCCCAAGTACAGTAGATGAACGCACATCAATTTCATAGCGATAAATAGCATAGGAAGCAAATTCAGGAATAATCTGTGGGATTACCCCGTACCAAATCGTTTGCAGTCTTCCTGCACCATTTGCTTTAAAGGATTCCAGCACACTCATATCGATCGATTCAATAACTTCTGAATACAACTTTCCAAGCATTCCAATGGAGTTAATTCCAATCGCAAGAACCCCAGCAAAAGGTCCCATTCCAACTGCTGCAACAAAGATAATCGCAAACATTACCTCTGGAAAAGCACGAATAGCATTTAAAATCCATTTGCCAATATAGGAAAACTTCGTAATATTGGAAGCCGCTAAGAAACCAAATGGAATCGCTAGAATTGCTCCAATAACTGCTCCTCCATAGGCAATTGCTAATGTTTCAACCATGTAGCCTATGTATTCAGGAACCTTTTCTAGAACAGCATCATCAAAAAACGGATTCCAAAATAAACGTTGTAGTAATGCACCAGGACTTAATGTTGATCCTCTATACGTCAAATCTGTAGTAGTAAGAGCAATATAATAAAGAAAAAGAAGGATGACAGCAGAGATAGCTGTTCTGATCCAAAACATCTTATCCTTTTTTGGCTTTTGTATGGTAGTATTTTTAGTCATTATAATAAACGCTCCCTTACACGACTACTTACAAAGTCAATGATAGTGACCGCTATAAATGTCATAAGAATAATAGTTGACACATTTCCGTAATTAAATAAACTCGTTTGCTGTTTTAAAATAATTCCAATTCCACCTGCTCCCACAAAACCTAGGATTACAGAAGCTCGCACATTTATTTCTAATACATATAACGCATAAGAAGTATATTGTGGCAAAATCTGTGGGATAACCGCATATCTAATGACTTGAATAGTATTAGCACCAGTTGCCCGAATTGCTTCAAGGGGGTTTGGATCAATTGCTTCAATCGTTTCACTAATAAGCTTTGCAAGAATCCCTAGTGAAAAAATGAACAAAGCTCCAATACCAGATATAACTCCAATGCCCATAAACGCAACAAGAAGTACTGCTAAAATAAGTTCTGGGATCGTACGGATAATATTTAAAAGAAAACGCACGATTTGATAAAACACTTTATTCTTGTTGATATTTGCTGCAGCAAGAAAGCTTATCGGTAAAGCAAAAATAACAGATAGTGTTGTACTCAATAACGCCATATTCCATGTTTCAATTAATGCTTTTAATACGGTAGAAATATATTTTAAGTTAGGCGGGAAAAAATCATAAATAACAAAATCTATAACAACTGGCATTCCAGCAATAATCAAATTAGGATATGCTTCCGTGTAAAATGCAGAAGCAATATATAAGCCTATGACAATAATAAGGATATAAGTTATTGTTACTTTCGTCTTCGAATGGAATACAGCTATATTCCCATTCCCCACTAATTCTTTACTCTTTTGCTTCGACATTATTTTTCAGCTCCTATAATGTCATCTTCTTTAATTGGACGACCATAGATCTCTTCAAATGTTTTTTCGCTTACTTCACTCACTGGTCCATCAAACACGACTTCCCCTTCACGCATGCCAATAATACGGTCTGCATATTCCATTGCCATATCAATAAAGTGAAGGTTAATAATTGTTGTAATTCCGTCTTCTTTATTAATTTTCTTTAAATCCTTCATAACAGTATGAGAGGTTGGAGGGTCTAAACTCGCAACTGGCTCATCTGCTAAGATGACGTTTGGTTTTTGCGTTAGTGCTCTAGCGATACTAACACGCTGCTGTTGTCCCCCACTTAGTTGATCTGCTCGACGGTAAGCTTTATCGTCAATCCCAACTCTCGCAAGACTACTCATTGCCAATTCCTTATCTTCATTCGAAAATAAACCAAATAAACTTTTAAATGTACCAGTTCTACCAAGACTTCCAGTTAACACATTGCGGAGCACAGACATTCTTTTTACTAGATTATAGTTTTGAAAAATCATGCCTATATTCCTGCGTACTTCTTTTAATTGCCGTTCATTACACTTTAGCGTATCTTTTCCATTAATTATTAGTTCCCCTTCTGTAGGTTTCACTAATTGATTAATACTTCTTATTAAAGTGGACTTTCCAGCACCTGATAATCCTACCACAACGATAAACTCACCATCATTTATCGTTAAATTAACATTCTTTAATCCTTGATGACCATTTGGGTATGTTAAAGATACATTTTTAAATTCAATCATCTAAAGAAACTCCTCTGCATTTACTTACTTGTAAAAAAGGAGGTAAATTCCTCCTTTTTTTACATTACTCTATATTATTCTGCTAATTCGTCCTCAAACTTGCCGTATACTTCTCTTACGATGTCATAGTCTTCTGATTTAGCCTCTGCCACTCCATCCCAAGTATAAACATCATGCATGATTGTCATCATTTCTTCATCTTCATTAAATGCTAGAAATGCATCTTTAATCTTTTGTTTCCACTCATCTGGAAGATCACTTCGGACAGATAATGTATCGTTTGGAATTGGATCCGTATGACCAATAACTTTTAAATCCTCTTTAACAGTAGGATAGTCACCTTCTACTGTATCACGTGCATCATCAAATGTAGTTGCAAAATCTGCTTGTCCATCAAGTAAAGATAAAATTGCATTATCATGTCCGCCAACTACTGAATGTTGGAAATGCGTTGATAAATCTTTAACACCTTTATCCATTAATTGAGAAGCAGGGAATAGATATCCAGAAGTGGATAATGTATCTGCATATGCCCAAACAAGACCTTCTGTATTTACTAAATCTTCAATAGAATTAATTTTTGAATCTGCTGGAACAACATATTGAGCAACATAAGTATCGCTACCATTTCGAATCGCTTTTAATAGTACATCAACATCTGCACGATCTTCTGCTTGCACAAATCCAAATGGATTCAAGAAGCCAATATCAATTTTTCCCGTTCTCATACCTTCTACTAATCCAACGAAGTCAATCATAACTTCTGCTTTAACTGGGATTCCAAGTTCTTCTGAAAGTTTTTTCTCAAGTGGTTCTACTGTATCAGCAATTTTATCTGCCTCTTGTGATGGAATAAACCCTAAAGTTAGTTCTTTAATTTCTCCATCATTTCCATTGCTCTTGCTACCTTCACTCTTTTCTCCGCCACCACATGCTGTAAGTGCTACAAGCATCAATACCATAACTAGTGAAAATAATGTCTTTTTCAATTCTTTAGCCCTCTTTTCTTAATAAATAGTGTAATAATTAAAAGAAAACAACTGCAAAAAAACCATGAAAAAAATCGCTTTTAGTATGCTGATGATAAATCCATACTAAAAGATTGTCCCCCCTTGCTCCAATTATAGTAATGGATAAATTTATATAAAAATGAACATTGTCCATTTTTATGACATAGAGAAATAATAATACTGTTATAAAAGTGAAATTAGTAATAAAGAAATACTGTCAATCAACTAATACTTCGTTTAGCCAAACGAAGTATTATGTTTTTTGCGAATATTCAAATTAAATTAAACCTGCTATGTTTAAGAAAGGTAGTTGATAATATGCTGATGAATTCCTGGTCTAGAAAAAATAGTAGATGATTTTGCAAATACATTAATGGCTTTGTTTTCCAATGTTGTCATTTCAGCACCTACTTCGTTCAAAATGACTATACCTGCAGCTATATCCCATGGAGATAATCGAAAATCCAAGGATGAATCTAATCTTCCACAAGCAACATATGCCATTTCTAATGCAGCAGAGCCAAGATAACGAACGCCTCTGACATCACTTACTAGGCGTTGCATTTTTTCATAGCCTATTTTTTCATTTGGAACTAGCCACAAATGGTTGAAACATATTACTGCTTCTTCCATTCCACAAGAAGTTAAAGTGGATAATGACTGATCATTTAGAAAAGCCCCTTGATTTTTTATCGCCGAGAACAGTTCCTTTTTGATTGGATCATAAATATACCCAATGGTTGGTTCTCCTTCTATGTATACTGCAACAGAAATAGCAAAATTTAGTTTCTGATGAACAAAATTAGTTGTACCGTCTATCGGATCTATAATCCAAACCACTCCATTTTGAGTATCCGATGGCAACACATCTGATAGACCCTCTTCTCCTAAAATATAATGTCCTGGATAAGTCGTCTTAATCATTTCGATAAAAAACTGTTCAATTTCTTTATCTTTTTGTGTAACAATGTCTGCAGCAGATGTTTTATATTCCACATTTAGCTTTTCTTGGCGAGATAAGTTAAGTCGCGATCCCGCTTCCAACGTCCATTCCTTCGCTTTTTCAGCAATCTCAGCCACTCTTGGATCTTTCATCATTTCCTCCTCTAAAACACACTGTATACAAGATTTATTTATTTTATGTATAAATAACGACATCACTTACATATTTTTGGCGTTTTCTGTCATCTTATGTTAGTTTATATCACATCACATTCACTTTCAATAGAAAGTCGAATTTTTCATTTGATTTTTTATTTTACGAAAATTACTATTATAGAAATTTATCCATTTTCTATTTATAAGTGAAACCTCAAGCAAAAGAAAAAGTAGAGAGCATTCCACTCTCTACTTTTTCTTGCATATAAACATTATCGAAATCGAATATTTAATATTCTATTATATTAGTAACACAATAATTTATCTTTGTCGCCTTAATATAACCTCTCTTTATAGCTTGCCTTTAAATCTGCTTCTATATCTTCTGTTTGAATTTCAGGCATTTGAATATGATCTTTTAGAATTTTCGCAGGTAGCGGCAACTTCTCTTTTTCCATCCAGGAATCAGGCTGCCATAACCCTGATCGAATAAAAGCTTTTGCACAATCAATGAAACACTCCTCCACCTCAATCCCTATTCCAAGTACTGGTCTTTTCCCTTGGACTGTCATAGGGTCAAGCAATTCCTCATCCTTTATGATACACGCCTTGCCATTCACCCTTAGTGTTTCTCCAAGCCCTGGGTTGAACTACTCACCCCTTATCGACCTTACGATCTGACTGAAGGGGGAGATTCCTACGAACACCAAAGTATTCTTTGGTTATCTTAGAAGGCTCCCCCCACAGTTCCTGCGGTTAGAAGGCTTAACGCTTCATTTTTGAGATTAATTGCTGCGTTAATATCTCGATTATGTCGTGGTTTTTGACAATATCAGTGGAGATTTTGTGTAAGTAATCCTTTCTTGCGTTTGCCATTTTCTCGTGAATGCGGGCCACTTTTCGTTTGACTTTATACCAGTTTGAGCCACCAACGGTTCGTCTGCTCATGATTCGTTGAAATTCAGCTAACTTTTCTTCCAATGTGCGAAAGAATTTAGGGTTAGAGAAAGTACCATCTGAAAGAATAGCAAAATTTTTCAGCTTTTCTATTTCTTTAGCGTTAATATGCACTACAAAAAAAAGAAAAACACTGTCAGATTTTATTATCCAAGCCATGCGGTTGATGTCATCATCCATACAAATCCACTAAATAAAAGGAGCAAAAATCCGAGTTGAAGAACGGTAAATAAAGCCTCTTTACTTTTTTTACAATACTTTAATTCTATTATCGCACGTGTAATTCCAGATACAATAATAAAAAGAAGCAATAAAACATACTGCTGTAAAAACCACAGATTATAGGAATAATTTATTATAAAGGCAGTCAATAAGATAAACATGAAAGTAATTCTTATACTCCAATCAATTCGTTCATGCACTTTATTTATATGGTTATAGGAAAAATATTTTCTTCTTTCAAGTTTCAACATTTTTCTAGTAGCTAGATCAAATACATAGCTAGCTACAAAAAAAACAAATATTACGATCAATAATTCCAACAAAAAAATCTCTTCCAACCCGTACATAGCTAGACTTCCTTTCTCCCTTATTTTTATAAGTATATACGAATTAAAAGGTAACAAGTTCCATTAGTTAAGAATTCTTATATATAATCTATTTCGCTTTTAGACTACACATTCGTCGAGGATAAAAATGCTTATAAATGCCATACTAAAATTAAATTAGAATCTTCTATGAAAATGTCAACTTTGATTAATTGGAGGTATTTCTTTTGAAGCGTAATGAGAAAAAACAGAAGACAACCTTGACCGCTGCCGAGGTCTCCGCACTTTGGCTTCAGTATATGGGTGATAGTATGGCAGTATGTGTGTATAAATATTTTCTAAAAATAGTAGAAAATGAAGATATAAAACCTATTATTGCCTATTCGTTACGTTTAGCAGAAAGCCATCTTGTTAAAATTACGGACTTCTTTGAAAAAGCAAACTTCAAGTTACCAAAAGGGTTTACAGAGGATGATGTGAATCTTAATGCGCCACGCCTATTTTCGGATTCATTTTTACTTTTTTACTCAAGAATGATGACGATGCACGGCATTTCTGCTTATACATTAGCGATTACAAATGCGGAACGAGAAGATGTTCAAAACCATTTCTATCAATGTATCGTAACTTCAAAGGAACTGTATCAAAAAATCGTTAAGTTAGCTAAAATACAACTGCATTTCGATAGTGTTCCAACTATTCCTTCTCCACATGATGTGGAATTTGTAGAATCAACACAATTTATTACAAGTTTGATTGGAGACAAAAGACCCCTTAATATGTCTGAAATAAGTAATCTGCACTTCAATTCGAAGAAAACAGGCTTTGTTCGTTCTTTAAGCATCGCCTTTAGTCAAGTTGCAGAAAAAGAAGAAGTGAGAAATTTCATGTTAAAAAATGTGAAATTGGCTGGGAAAGATGCAGATAGCTTTGATGAAATTTTAAAAAAGGACAATTTGCCAATTCCTAAGAGATGGGATGCAGAAATTACTAATTCCACTATTAGCCCTTTTTCAGATAAGTTATTGATGTTTCATGCGGCACTCTTAGTAAATGCAGCTCTTTCCTATTATGGAGCAGCCATTGGTTCAAGCTTAAGAACAGATATTATTCTAAATTACAAAAAGGTCTTTAACCATGCAATGCAAGCCGGTGCATTTTGCTATAAACTTTTGGTCAAGTATGGGTGGATGGAGAAGCAGCCAGGAGCAATTGATCGAAAAGGACTGTCAGAGAAATAGTTAGATTCAACTATTAAGTCGTACATTTATACTTCTTTCCCGCCTTACTAATTCTCATTTATATTCAAGGCGGGAAAGGCACTTATTTTCAGATTAAAATAAATTCAAATTTATTTCTTTTCCTTTAACGCTTCTTCCACAAACTTATTTTCAATGACCTTAGAAGTATCTATTTGCTTATCAATACCACCGACTTCATATAGAAAATCTGCTTGTTCTTGGTGAGCTTTAGCAAATTCAGGTGTAGTTGGACTTAAGCGAGTATCTGTTTTATCAAGAACGGCTTGAATAATTTCTACGTCCAATTTCTGTGTTGTTGCAATATCTTTTGAAACCTCCTCTATATGATCAATAAAGTATTGTCTTGCTTCTTCATACGTTTTTAAAAATAGAACGGTTAAGTCTGGATGTTCCTCTGTAAACTTTGTTCTTGCTATCAAAAAACTTGGGGTTGTAATATCTAGATCTTTTCCTGAGACAAGAAGTTCAGCACCTGTTTGAAACACTGCTGTTGTAGCATAAGGTTCCCATGTAGCCCAAGCATCAATCGAGCCGTTATCTAATGCCGGTCTTGCTTCATCGGGCTGGAGCTGAATAATATCAATATCCTTATCCGTTAGTCCAGCCCGGTCCAATGCTAAGTATAAGAAATTGTAGGCACTGCTTCCTTTTGCTACTGCAACTTTCTTTCCTTTTAAATCAGTGATTTCTTTAATAGAGCTGTTCTTAGGAATAACAATCGAATTTCCTGTTTTCCCATCACTAGTGACTGCAATTGCTCTAAAATCAATATTAGCAGACTGACCGGCAATTAATGGCGTACCCCCAGTAGCACCAAAGTCTAATCTTCCAGCAGATAAAGCCTCAAAATGGGGTGGTCCACTAGCGAATTCACTCCATTCCACTTTTACTCCTTCTTTTTCAAAAGCTTTCTCAAAATATTTATTCTCTCTTGCATATGGTAATATTCCTGTTTTTCCCTGAACACCAATCCGAACAGTAACCTCCTGTTTGGATGAGCCTGAGGAAGTTTCTGTTCCACAGGCGCTCACCACGAACATTATTGCAAGAAACATGACGGACATAAACAACTTTTTCTTCATTTGAATCCCCCTAATTAAGTTAACTTATCATATTTATTTACTCGGATTTAAGGCAGTATAAAGATTATCCTTGAAAATTGTCCTGCCATTTTAATAATTTTCTTTCAAAGTATCGTACTAGAGAGTCAGAGAATTTACCAAATACAGCAAAAATAATAATTCCTACAAACACGATGGAAGTTTGCGAAAACTGTCTTGCATCCATAATTAAATACCCTATTCCTTCGCTGGAACCCATTAATTCAGCTGCAACCAAGCCTAACCATGCAGCTCCAAGGGATAAACGTATTCCTAATAAGATATTAGGAAGTGCAGCTGGCAAGATTAAATGGGTTATTTGCTTCCATTTGCTAAATTGCAATACTTTAGCAACCGCATAAAGCTTGGAGTCAACTCCTCTAATCCCTAAAAATGTATTAACATAAAGCGGAAAAAAAGCACCCTTTGCAATTAAAAGTATTTTGGATGTCTCTCCAAATCCAAACCATAGGATAAATAATGGAATAACCGCTAAATGTGGAATCGTACGTATCATTTGTAAAGTTGGATCCAACGTTTGCTCCGTATTCTTATTAAACCCCACAAATAAACCAAGTAATAAGCCAAGTCCCCCCCCAATAAGGAATCCACCTAAAGCTCTCCAAAGACTAATTTCTAAATGCCCCAGTAAATTTCCGGTGAGCAATAAATCAATAAAACTAACGAAAATCGTACTTGGTCTAGGAAGGAGAATAGGTGAAACTAGTCCGTACATCCCAGCTAATTCCCAAACCACAAGAAGAAAGATCGGAAAGATAAATCCTTTTACTATTTTACTGATATGACTAGATTCTTTTAATTTATTGATTTTTGTTTTCCTCTCTGTTTTTACTTTCTCTAAAGCTAGTGCGCCACGATTTTCCACCATTGTTCCTCCTTATAGTTCTGCGTAATTTAACTCTATTTCCTCCACCTTCTCAAATTCATTTAAAACAAGCGATCGCAGTTCCTGAAAAGCCGCAGATGATTTTTTCCTTGGGAAAGGTAAATCAATGGGAATAATTTTTTTAATTGCTCCTGGTCTGGCACTCATGATTACGACTTTATTAGCTAAGTAAACCGCCTCATCAATATCATGGGTAACGAATACCATGGACGTTTTTTCCTCTTCCCAGATATGTAGGAGTGCTTCTTGCATATGTGATCTGGTGAAGGCATCAAGGGCGCCAAATGGCTCATCTAACAAAAGAATTTTTGGTTTTCTTAATAAGGCTCTAGCAATAGCAACTCTTTGAGCCATTCCCCCAGATAGTTCTTTGGGAAATGCTCTATTATATCCATCTAATCTTACCAGTTTAATCAACTTTTCGACGTGATGTTTTATCTCTGGTTTTTTTAAGGACAAATTACCGGCAATATTTCTCTCTACCGTATGCCATGGAAATAGCCTTGGTTCTTGAAAAATAAATCCTTGATAGCTACTCGTTCCAACAACACGTTCCCCCTCAAGATAGATCTCCCCACTATACTCATTGTCCAAGCCAGCTATTGCTTTTAATAGGGTACTTTTCCCACAACCACTAGGACCGATAATGGTGACGAACTCCCCTTTTTTCACATCTAAAGTAATCTCATTTAATACATAATTTCTTTCTTTTCCTTTCTTGAAATATTTATCTAAATTTTTGATTTCTAGTAATGTCATTTTCTCCCTCCTGTTGATTGACTAACTCCGCTAAATAGATTATTAGGTCTTCTTAAGCCTAAATTTTCTCTTAATGTACTTCCTGTATATTCCTCCCGAAACAATCCTCTATTTTGTAATTCTGGTATGACTAAATTTACAAAATCATCTAATCCATCTGGAAGATAGGGTGGCATGATATTGAATCCATCCGCTCCTCCTTGTTCAAACCATTCCTGCAAGTGATCTGCAATTTGAATGGCTGTTCCATTGATTTCTCGATGACCTCTTGCTCCTGCTACACGCTGATAAAGCTGTCTAATCGTTAAGTTTTCTCGTTCCCCTAAAGCCTTTACAAGTTGGAATCTTGTTTTTGCCCCATTGATATTTTCCAAATCAGGCAAATCAGGGAGCGGTTTATCCACTGGAAAAGGTGATAAATCGTAACTTATTAAGGATGATAATAATCCGACTCCAACTTGTTCTGGGATCAAATCCATTAAATATCGCTTCTTTTCCTTGGCATCTTTTTCATTTAAACCGATAACAGGGAATACACCTGGCATGATTTTAAGCGATTCTTCTGTTCTTCCGTATTTAGAAAGCCTTCCCTTTACATCCTGATAAAAGTGCTGTGCCTCTCCTAGCGTTTGCCATGCAGTAAAAATAACCTCTGCCGTTTTCGCAGCAAGCTCTTTCCCTGATTCAGAGGAACCTGCCTGAATAATAACAGGATATCCTTGTACAGGACGTGAAATGTTTAACGGTCCTTTGATAGAAAACCATTCTCCTTTATGATTAATAGTATGCACACGCGCTGGATCAGCAAATTTCGCATTCTTTTTATCTAGTAAAAGTGCTTCATCTTCCCAGCTATCCCATAATTTTTTTGCGACTTCAACAAATTCTTCTGCACGCTCGTATCTAGATTGATGGGCTAAATGCTGGTCTTTGCTAAAGTTCAGTGCTTCTGCTTCACTAGAAGAAGTAACGACATTCCATCCAGCTCTGCCTTTACTAAGATGGTCAATCGTTGCAAACTTTCTAGCTAAATGAAATGGTTCATTATAAGTTGTAGAGGCAGTTGCTACCAATCCTATATTCTTTGTAACAACAGATAACGCAGAAAGAAGCGTAAGCGGATCAGGACGGATATTTACCGTTTGTTCGATTCCAACGCCATTACGATCATGGACAGCGTATCCATCTGCGAAAAAAATCATATCGAATTTTCCTCGCTCTGCCGTTTCGGCAAGTTTTCTATATAGATCAAACGATAAAAGCTCCTCACTATTACTTTCTGGATGACGCCATGCAGCTACGTGATGTCCTGGAATCATAAAAAATGCTCCTAAATTCATCTGACGTTTATGAACAGTCATGTTTCTTCCTCCTTAACAGTAATGTACTAAATAGCTTCTAACCTACATTTGTTGCAGAAATTCATTCAGTCTACTAGTCAGTCCTCCCTTACCAAACTTCATATATTTATGAATAACAAGGTCCTCTCCCTTACTCACATAGTCTAAAAATGCAAGCATATATATTCTGCGGAAAATAAGGTTTAAAACACCTTGTTTATAAAACCATTGATCAATAATGTGGTAATTTCCTCTATTCAAGTGGTAGTTTTTTTGACAATACTGATAGAATAATAGATCTGGAAGATTTAAGTATTCTGTATCATAAAGTTTTTTTCTAGTGAAGATGGACGCATTGGCATTCCAATATTCCAAAGGCTTATACATCGATAAACTCCTTTCCAACAAACTTATGTCCATAATTATACATTCAATACTTGCTTGAATTTTCCGACACTATCACTTAACCTTGTTCTAACCTCTTGCTTCAATTCAAATTGATGCTGATTTATTCGCTCTACTTCCTTATCAATCGTATAGACACCTTTAATAATATGAGTGGCACCCAGTGCAGAAAGGACTGGATTTAAGGCATACTCAATACTTAATAAATGGCCAAAGCTTCCGCCTATCACAAAGGGTAAAACGACCTTATTTTCTAGCCCTTTTTGCGGAAGTAAATCAAGGAAAGTTTTTAAGATACCGGAATAGGCTGCTTTATACACTGGTGTAAATATTAGCACTCCATCTGCTTCTTCTATTACCTTATTTGTTTGTTTTATTGCCTCACTTTGAAAATTAGCGAAAAGTAAATCCTCAGCTGGTAGCTCAAATACCTTAATTATTTCATAGGAAATATCATTTTTTGTTAATAAGTCCAATGTATACTGAACTAAACCATTTAAACGTGATTGCTCATTTGGTGCTCCTATTACAATAGCGACTTTACCCACTGCTCTTCCCCTCCTTGTTTTTTTATTTAGTAGCTTTCGGATAGAAGTCGTTTGCTACCATTTCTCCAACTAAGCTAGGAGATTCTTCTGTTTTATTATGTAGATTGAGATATGGGAATAACAGCTCAGCGACTCGATAGCTTTCTTCTAAATGGGGATAGCCAGATAAAATAAATGTTTCAACTCCTATGGCCTCATACTCTTTCATTCTCTCTGCCACCGTCTTAGGATCTCCTACAAGAGCTGTCCCAGCTCCTCCTCTGACAAGGCCAATGCCTGCCCAAAGATTCGGACTAATTTCCAATTGCTCTCTTCTTCCTTTATGCAGATTTGCCATTCTTTTCTGACCTTCAGAATCATAACGAGCAAACACTTTTTGGGAAGCTTCAATTAAGTCATCATCGACATATTTAATTAATTTATCTGCCGCTTGCCATGCTTCCTCTTCCGTTTCTCTAACAATTACATGTAATCGAATGCCAAAGCGAACCGTTCTTCCCTCTTTTTCGGCTAGCTCTCTCACTCTTCGAATTTTTTCTGCCACTTTGTCAGGTGTTTCTCCCCAGGTTAAATACACATCCACATGTTTTGCAGCAACTTCTTGCCCTATAGACGATGACCCTCCAAAATAAAGAGGTGGATATGGCTTTTGAACAGATGGAAATAAAAGCTTTCCCTCTTGGATGTGCAGATAGTCTCCTGCAAAGTCTACTTTTTCTCTCGTGAATAGATCTCTCCAAACAGATAAAAATTCATCTGTTAGTTCATAACGTTCATGATGTTGAAGCTGTAATCCATCTCCAGCAAGCTCAACTGGATCTCCGCCAGTCACCACATTAATTAATACACGACCATTTGAAAGGCGATCTAATGTAGAACTCATCCTTGCTGCCTGCGTCGGAGACATAATACCTGGACGAACTGCTACCAAAAATTTCATCTGGTTAGTCACCGATAGTAAAGAAGAAGCAACAATCCATGCATCTTCACAAGATTGACCAGTCGGTAATAATGCACCTTCATATCCTAAGCTATCAACAGCTTGTGCGACTTGTTTTAAATAAGCATAATTGACAGCTCTTCCACCAGTTGTCACGCCTAAATATCTAGAATCCCCATGTGTTGGAATAAACCAAAATACTTTCATTTGTCTTCTTCCTTTCTTTTAGATAAAGTAAAAAGGCTCTCCACTAAGCATACATTTTGCTTATTAGAGAGCCTCCAGTTTTCTAGTCAGCTTCAAATTAGTATAAAATTTTTCTTTTTCGATGAACGCTTTTTTTCGATGTGGAAAGCCACATCTGGTTTTCATCTTTGGAATGAACGCTACTTTGCCGATGATTTGAGCTTCATGTGGTTTTCATCTTCGAAATGAACGCTACTTTTCCGATGATTTGAGCTTCATGTGGTTTTCATCTTTGGAATGAACGCTACTTTTCCGATGATTTGAGCTACATGTGGTTCTCATCTTCGAAATGAACGCTACTTTGCCGATGAATTAAGCCACATCTGGTTTTCATCTTCGAAATGAACGCTACTTTTCCGATGAATTAAGCCACATTTGGTTTTCATCTTCGAAATGAACGCTACTTTTCCGATGATTTGAGCTTCATGTGG
>NZ_DALZDK010000034.1:34559-59792 GCF_031978665.1 Niallia sp.
CTTTGGAATGAACGCTACTTTGCCGATGATTTGAGCTTCATGTGGTTTTCATCTTTGAAATGAACGCTACTTTTCCGATAAATTAAGCCACTTGTGGTTTTCATCTTCGGAATGAACGCTACTTTTCCGATGAATGAGCCACATGTGGTTTTCATCTTTGAAATGAACGCTACTTTCCGATAAATTAAGCCACTTGTGGTTTTCATCTTCGAAATTAAATAAACAACTTTACAACTGTATCAATAGTAAGAAAAAATAATATTCCTCCCTCCAGATAATTTTAACTAGGTTGAAATTCCCTTACAGAAATTAGCTTAAAGGAAACAAAATAAAGGCATAACCATATTGGTTATGCCTTCGGTTTTCCGATCAGCGATTTACTGTTTTAAATTACTGAAATTATATATCACATTATTCCGACCCGTCAACTAGTAAATGAAAATAATTTAAAAATAGCCCCGCAATCCTACTTAAGCATTACAGGGCAACTCTATTATTTTAATTCCTTTATAAAAGCATCCACTTCTTCTTCTTTTGTAGCCCATGACGTAACAAGGCGAATCGCAGAATATTCGTTATCAATTTTTTGCCAAATATTGAATTGATAATTCTTTTGTAATTCTGCTATTGTCTTAGTGGAAACAATCGGAAATACTTGATTTGTGGAAGAATACGTTAAAAAAGAATATCCCTTCTCTTCCAATGCATCTTGTAATTGTTCTGCCATTTTATTGGCATGCTCCGCTAATTCGAAGAAAAGATTATCTTTAAATAGTTCGTAAAATTGGATTCCTAGTACTCTTCCTTTTGCTAGCATCGCTCCCTTTTGCTTAATATGATAACGAAAATCCTCCTTCAAGGAATCATTTTTTATCACAAGGGCTTCTCCCATTAATGCGCCATTTTTCGTTCCACCAATATAAAACGCATCTAATAACTTCGGAAAATCACTTAAACGAAGATCATTGTCTTTTGCACAAAGAGCAGATCCTAATCTCGCACCATCCATATAGAAAATCAAGTTATTCTTTTGACAAAACGCACTTAATAACTCAAGTTCCTGTTTAGAATAAATAGTTCCTATTTCAGTTGAATTGGATATGTATACTAGCTTCGGCTTAACCATATGTTCATCTGTATGCTCATCAAGCACATTTTGCAGCAAGTCTGGTGTTAGCTTGCCATTTTGTGTATTAACCGTTATAACTTTATGCCCTGTAGCTTCGATCGCTCCTGTTTCATGAACAAAAATATGTCCAGTATCGGCTGCAATAGCTGCTTCATGCGGTCTTAGAAAGGCAGAGATTGCAATTAGATTTGTTTGCGTTCCTCCGACCAAGAGATGAACATCTACTTCATCACTATTCATTTTTTCTTTTAAAACATTCATCGCTTTGTTAGAAAAGGAATCTTGTCCGTATCCTATTTCTTGTTGTAAATTGGATTCTATCAATGCCTGGAGAATTCTTGGATGTGCCCCTTCACTGTAATCATTGTTAAAACTATACATGGACGTAACCTCCTTTTTAAAAAATATTTTCTCATAAAAAGATTCTTCTTGTCACGAAATGTTTTACTCTTCTATAGAAAAAGTGCCAAACAACCTAATTAAATCCTCTTTAGGTGTTTGACACTTTTTAATTAATTATTGTACTTCATCTAACAGAATAATCGCTTCTGATTTGGAATGAACGTCCAGTAATTTCCCTCTAAAATTCTCGTCCATTAATTTACGTGATAGCATTTGTAATATTTTTAAATGCGCGTCTCCCGCACTTTGTTCTGGCACAGCAATCATAAAGATTAATTTTGCATCTGTCCCATCTAAACTATTCCAGTCTACACCACTCCGTTTAATACCAAAGGCAACTGCTGGGCGTTTTACTGCATTTGACTTACCATGAGGTAGAGCAATATTCATTCCTAATCCTGTAGAGCTTTGTGCTTCTCGCTCTAGTATAGCCTTTTTATACTCTTCCTTCGAGTGCAAAATACCTGCTGCTTCAAATTTTTGAATTAGCTCATCTATTACTTCATCCTGTGTTTCTGCAACTAAATTTGTTGTTATTAAATCTTCGCTTACAATATCGATTAATTTTGTAATTACTACTGCCTTTTCTGTCTCTTCTTTTGTTGCAGCAACTTCCCTTTTGTCCATTCCTCTACTAACAGGAAGATCAACTGCCACTTCTTTTTTCAATGCATTAACCATAAAGGCTGTTACTAAAACACCCGCTAATGCTGCGATAAAGAACATTGCTACATTATCAACTGCACCTAATACTGCTACAATTGGACCGCCATGTGCTACTTTATTCCCCACATTTCCAATCATTGCAATTACAGCACCAACCATCGAACCTGCCATAATACTAGGAATTACACGTAACGGATCTTGAGCAGCGAATGGAATTGCTCCTTCTGTTATACCGAATAGTCCCATTGTAAAAGATGCCTTACCTGCTTCCCTTTCATTCGGAAGGTATTTCTTCTTATTAATAAACGTTGCAAGTCCCATTCCGATTGGCGGAATACAGATCGCTACTGCAATAGGACCCATAATGTCATAATTTCCTTCTGCAATCATGGCAGAACCGAATAAGAAAGCAACTTTGTTAAACGGACCACCCATATCTACTGCAATCATTGCCCCTAGAATAAGTGCTAATAAAATCGAACTTGCTCCTTGCATTCCTGCAAGCATACTAGTTAAACCTTCAAAAACTTGTGCTACTGGAGCACCAATAACAAATATAAATAACAGCCCAACAATAACAGATGATACAATTGGAATAAAAATAATTGGCATAACTGGTAGAAGTGCTTTTGGCACTTTTATCTTTTTAATCCCTAATGCAATATAACCTGCTAAGAAACCAGCAATAATTCCTCCAATAAATCCTGCACCTGCTTCACTACCGTAAAAACTACCGTTTGCTGCAATATAGCCACCAATCATCCCGGGTACAAGTCCTGGACGGTCAGCAATACTAACAGCAATAAACCCTGCTAGGATCGGTACCATAAACATAAAGGCTGTTCCACCAAGACTCTCAATCTGTTTCCAAATCGAATCTTCTGGTATGACAATTCCTCCTGGTGTCTGTTCCCCGCCAAGTGTAAGAGCAAGTGCGATAAGCAAGCCTCCCACCACAATAAACGGAACCATATAAGATACACCATTCATTAAATGTTTATAAATAGGATTTTCCTTTTGTTTACGTTGTCCTTTAATCTCATCTGCTGATTTCAATTCTGCCCGGTATACGGGCGCATCACCATTTTGAATTCGTTTGATTAAATCATGCGGGTTACGAATTCCTTCTTTTACCCCAGTAATAATCACTTTTTTTCCAATAAAACGGTCTTTGGGAACCTCTTTATCTGCGGCAATAATAATGCCATCCGCTTCTCTGATGTCTTGCTCAGTCAAAGCATTTTCCACACCAATAGAGCCTTGGGTTTCTACTTTCATTTCAACGCCTAATTCATCTCCAGCTTTTTGCAGGTTTTCTGCAGCCATGTATGTATGAGCAATACCAACTGGACAAGCTGTAATCGCTAAAATCTTCATGATCTATTCCTCCTAAAACCTATTCATACGCCTCATGTAATTGCTTACATTTCGATTATAAACCCATGTCCCCTTTCCAATAATCTTAATTTTTACCAGACTTGTGGTAAAAATTAATTATTGGAAAATGATTTATATGGAAAACATTTAGTTTAACTAAACGCTATTCTAGAAGCATAGGGTGGTTCCAAAGTATGGAATAGAAATAAGAAGTACTTGCTACTTGCACACAACGGATACCAGAAGTGAAGAATTTATTTTTTAATGAAATCAAGCACACCTTTAATATCCGTAAGTTTTGTAATTCCACTCGCAAATTCAAGATTCTCGCTATAGAATGCAATTTGGCCAACTACCGCACGATTAAGATTTTGATCCTCTTTTGATATAGCTAACAAAAATATGACGGAAACATATTCACTGCCCCATAGAATCGGCTCTCTTAATATAGCAACTGCAATCGCAGACTGATTGACCATTTCTGGATCCCCATGGGGAATCGCAATATTTCCACCAATTGCTGTAGCTGACTTTCTTTCCCTGTTTAGAGCACTATGTATGAATTCCTTCTGAATCAATCCCTTTTGAAACAAAGTATTTGCTAACATTTCAATTACTTCATATGGATGGGCTTTATCTATTCCTAGATGCACCAAATCACCACGAACCAATTTAGCTAGCTGTTTACTATCTTTACTACTGTTTTCTTTTTTTTCTTCCATCTGTTGAACAAATTTATTTAACTTTTCCTTATCCTTTCCTTCCAAGAGAGGCGAAATAACAACAGATGGAATCGAAATATCATCAAGAGAAATGGTTGAAATGATAAAATCTATTTGATTGTTTTTTATAAATTCATGAATGGAGGCTTTTCCAATACAAGCCAATATATGAATGTCTGAATAATGCTGCTTGATTTTTGCCTCTAATAAATGAGAAATACCTACTCCTAAATGACAGACGATTAAAGAGTTTTTCTTTTTCCCTCTACTTCCTTCTAATCTCTCAATTGCTGCTTGAAAGTGAAGTACTAGATAGGCAGCTTCATCTTCAGGTACATCTAAATCATAAGAACTATTTGCTTCCTCTAAAGCAAAAATGACCATATTAAACATATATGGGTACATTTTCTTAATGTCTGATAAAAGAGGATTGCTAATTGGAAACCCATATCTTAAACGGTTGATAACCGAATACATATGAACGGCAAGTCCTTTCGTAAGAATGGAATCCTTTTCAAAAGGATAGGCAGTTAATTCACTTAACCTTTTCGTTATATCTTGAATGATGCTAAGCAATAAACTATCTTGAAAAAAGGCGTGTTCTTCCCTATCTCCCACTCTTTTTCCACTAATTAAATGCCAAGTAAAATAGATCCGTTCATTGTCCGGAAATTTCATAGAAAACGACGCTTCCAATTGCTTAAAAAACATTGCAGCATATTCAAATTCTTTATAGGATGCTACATATGCTTTTTCTTCCTCCATTACGGTAATGGGTGATTTTTGTCTTGTTCGCTTCACCATAATAAGCGCATGGACAACTAGACTATCAAAAGTTTCGTCCATGAATTTGATTTCAAATTGATCCTGCAACTTATGTAAAGCCCGTTTTACAGTTGTAATTTCGTACGGTAAAAACAAATCAAGCACATAATTTTTTTCAATGGACACAGAAGTTATCAACTGTGGTAAATGTGCTAAAGCATTCCTCCTCTGCAGTTCAGTACCTTGAAGTAGATTTCCTAGTCGCGGTTTGGATACTAATTCCAAATCATAATCCACTAACCACTTTTCAACAAATTCCAACTCGTTCTTAATTGTAGCTTTCGGTACAAAATAACGTTCCGCTAGACTCTGTAACGTAACCGGATTTTCTGAAACAAGTAATAAATAGGCAATCTCAATTATTCGCTCTTCCATTGCTTTATGGTTATGGAAAAATTGCTGTTGCAAAAGAGTAGTTCTATCTTCTCTATCTATTTCAAGTGTAATGCCAATACCTGGCTGTCGTTTAAGCTTCGCACTAGGAAAATGGGTTAATAATTGCTCCATTTTATTTAAATCATTACGGACTGTTTTTTCTGAACAGGCTAATCGTTCGGAAAGATCTACTATATTCCAAGTCTCCCCTTCTTTCGAAAGTAAGGTTTGGAGTAGAGCTTTTTGTCTATCATTCATGTAAAACACCTACTTTTTTAGGCTGTTTCGCAAAGATTTTTGCTTTATGGAAAACACCAATCTTCTCAAAAACAGCCTTTATTCATCAATAAAAAGTGTAGCTTATTCGATAGATGAATACAATTTTATTTTTCACCAGCTGGATAGGCTTTTTTTCTCCCTGCTAATGTTATTTTTCAATTCATCTGTACATTTTGAACTAGAAACTTGTTATATATTTGTAGAGATGATGTTCTGCTTTGTCCCTCATTTCACAAAACCTTTATTTTTAAAAGTAAAAAAGGGACAATACTTAAAAATCTTAAGTAGTAATCCCTTCTTTGAAGATTATTTTGATATAAACATTTGTGTCCAATAGTTTCCGCTTTGGTAATAGCCTACCCCAATTTGCGTAAAACTTTTGTTTAAGATATTTGCTCGATGACCGCTCGAATTCATCCATGCCTGTACGACTGCCTGTGCACTTGTTTGTCCTTGCGCAATATTTTCTCCAGCAGATTTATAACTGATTCCATATGCTTTCATCATATCAAATGGTGATCCGTATGTTGGACTTGTATGGCTAAAATATTTCTTCTGTGCCATATCCATCGATTTGTCCCTAGCTACTCTCGATAATTCCCAGTTTTCCGTTAATGCAGGCAGACCATTCTTTTGCCGTTCCACATTGCAAAGTCTAATTACTTCACGTTCAACTGTTTTGATAGAATCGATATTGGGAATTGTTAATTTTTGATTAGGATAAATCAAGCTAGGGTTTGAAATTTGCGGGTTAGCAGCAATAATTTCCCTTAAGCCGATTTGGTATTTTACAGCAATTTTCCACATCGAATCTCCGCTTTTAACCGTATATGTATCGGCGAATACCATCGTTGGGAGCGTTACTAAACATAAAAATAAACTAACCATTGCCATTACTTTTTTCATATTTTCACCTCCTTCTGAATAATAAGGTGTGCACTAAATTTTATTCTTATCCTTTCTTTCCGCTATTTTTTTTGATTTCCCATCTATTTTTCAAGTAAAAAAGCAGAAATCAGATTTTAGTAATAAAATCTGATTTCTGCTCCTATTTCACCATAATATGTGATTTTCCTTAAGCTGGATCGAATTTAAAATAATTGAATAATAAATAGGATAGCCATACACAATCTTGATGATGCCGAATGTTTTCGATTAGTCCTTTTAATAAGACTGGACTTAATGTTTTCTCTTTCATCTGCTCGGAAAGCAAAACAAGAGAGTCTTTCACATAAACATCATTCACTTCTTCTATTTTTCCTTTTAAGAGCTCTATCAGTTCCTCTTTTGCAGCTACTTTTTTCGTAAGGGAATGATGCAGCATCTGATATAAATCTTCTGTAAAAAACGGCGATTTCGTATGTGTAGCAAGAATATCTGTTTTCTCCACAAGTGATTTTGCAAACATATGTAATTCAAAATCAATCGAATCATTATGATTTAAGACGATATGTGTATAAGTATTAAGAAAACCTTTAATACTAAACACTAAATCATATTTGATTAGTTGTTTTGATTGACCATACACTTTTTCAATCATACGCTCAATCGTTTTTTCGAGTAAATGATCATAATAAGTCATTTTCTTAATAAATTCTTCGTTAATCGCAAGCGCTTGCTCTTTTATAAAAATCATAGCAAAACTAGAGTTTTCCTTAAATGTTAAAAGGATTTCGTGATAAAAATGATAAAGTGCATCATCCTCATTATTGACTGTGTAGTCAAGTTTGGCGATGAACTGTTCCATAAAATAATCAACTAACGCCATTATCAACTCATCCTTAGACTTAAAGGATAAATAAAAGGCACCTTTTGATATGCCACAATGCTCTGTTATTTGTTGAACGGAAGTCGCTGAAAATCCCTGTTTCGCAAATAGTTCTATTGATTTTTCCATAATCAGCTGTTTTTTTGTCATGCTCATCCACTCCTAGCGCTATTGTTGACATATGACTACTTAGTCATTTATTATAGGTAAATGAGTTAGATTAGTCAATAAAGGGAAGGTGTAATATGAAAGGTTTAGTAAATTTTGTGTTAGGTAACAAACTGGCGGTTTGGCTACTAACCATTATCATTACCGTGTCAGGTATCTATTCTGGTACAAGAATGAATATGGAGACCATACCAAATATCTCGATTCCTTACTTAACTGTAATGGATGTTTATCCGGGAGCTACTCCGGAAAAGGTGATGGAAGAAGTATCCATGCCGATAGAAAAATTAGTGGAAAATCTAGAAGATGTGAAAGCTGTTTATTCGAACTCTTATTCGAACATGGCAAATGTTCAATTAGAATATGAATATGGCACAGATATGGATGAAGCAAAACGTGCTTTGCAATCCGCTCTAGATAACCTCACCTTACCTGATGATGCACAGGAACCTACAATCACAGCCATCAGTATGAATATGATGCCAGTTGTAGCGTTAAGTGTTAGCAGTACTGAAGAAGATATTACAGAATTAACATCAACTGTTGAAGAGATTATCCTTCCAAAGATTGAAAAGATTGATGGTATTGCTTCGGCAACTATCACTGGACAACATATCGAAGAAGTAGATTTAACATACGACAAAGAAAAAATGGCACAATTGGATCTAACAGAAGATACAGTAAAAGATATGATTCAAGCAAGCAACTTGGCTGTTTCCTTAGGACTTTATGAGTTCGAAGAAGGCGAACAAGCGGTTGCAATTGATGGAAAGTTCATGACAGAAAAAGAGTTAAAGAATATGCTTATCCCTGTAACTCCATCAGAACAGAATCCATCACCATTCGTTAAGCTCAGCGATATTGCGAAGATTGAACTTGTTGGGAAAGTAGAATCTGTCTCTCGTACAAATGGTGAAGATGCAATTGCCATCCAAATTGTTAAAGGACAGCAAGCTAACACTGTTGATGTCGTTAACAGCGTTAAAGATTTAATTGAAGACGAACAAAAGAATATCGATGGATTAGTTATTGATGTTTCACTAGATCAAGGAGCTCCAATTGAAGAGTCTGTATTTACAATGATTGAAAAAGCAGTATTTGGTTGTTTAATTGCGGTATTGATCATTTTGCTATTCCTACGTGATTTTAAATCAACGATTATTTCCATCATTTCCATCCCAGTTTCTATTTTCATGGCATTATTGCTATTGAATTGGATGGATATTACGTTAAATATTATGACACTAGGTGCTATCACCGTTGCGATCGGTCGGGTAATCGATGACTCCATCGTTGTTGTGGAAAATATTTACCGACGACTGCACCTTAAAGAAGAAAAATTAACAGGCCGTGCATTAATTAGAGAAGCAACGATTGAAATGTTTAAACCAATTCTTTCTTCCACTTTAGTAACAGTTGCGGTATTTGCACCATTAATGTTTGTCGGTGGAATGGTTGGAGAATTATTCCGTCCTTTCGCTTTAACAATGGCATTTTCACTTGGTGCATCCTTACTTGTTGCAATAACAATTGTACCTGCTCTTTCACATTTCTTATTTAAGAAGAAATTATATGGAGAGAAAGTAGTAAGTAATCATAAAGAAGCCGGCAAATTGGCGAATTGGTATAAAGGCATTCTTGAGAAAGCTCTTAATCATAAAATTATTACTTCTATTATTGCTATTGTTTTATTAGCTGGAAGTATCGCTCTTACTCCTTTAATCGGCTTTAGCTTCTTAGGAAGTGAAGAAGAAAAAACAATGTATATCACTTATACTCCTGAAACAGGCGAATTAAAGGATGAGACATTAAAGAACGTTTCGGAAGTAGAAGAAAAAATGCTTGATCGAGATGATATTGATATTGTTCAATTATCTATCAATGACACAGCAGATGCTCAAAGTGCCATGATGGGCATGGGAGCTGGCGGTGCGCTTATGTACCTAATCTTCGATGAAGATATGAAAAACTTCCCAGAAGTTCGTGATGACATTGAAGATTACATTACAAATATTGATCAGTCTGGCGAATGGAAAACCCAAGACTTCACATCAATGGGTATGTCAACAAATGAAGTAAGCTATACATTCTATAGCGAAGATTTAGATAAGCTTAATGAAACAGTGAAAAAAGCAGAAGACATTTTAAAAGATAATGACAAATTAGAAGATGTTTCGACTACTGCTGAAGATGCCTATGTAGAATATACATTTAAAGTTGATCAAGATGAATTATTGCAGTATGGCTTAACAGCAGGTCAACTTCTAATGATGCTAAGTCCAGATAATACAAAGGATATTGTAACAACAATTGAAAAAGATGGCGAAGCTTTAGATGTTATCGTTCAACAGGAAGAATCAGCACAGCCTAAATCAATTGACGATATGCTAGATACGGAAATTCCTACTGCGACAGGACAAATGATGCCACTATCAGAGCTTGTTGAAGTGGAAGAAGGAACTACCTTAAATACACTTTCCCGCAGTAAAGGAGAGTATTATGCAACTGTTTCAGGAAAAATTCTTGGTAGTGATGTTTCCAAAGTAACAAGTGAAGTGGATAAAGAAATTGATAAAATCGATTTACCTAAAGGCGTTACAATAGATGTTGCTGGTGTAGCAGCAGATATGAATGAAACATTTACGCAATTAGGAGTTGCGATGATTGCAGCCGTTGCGATTGTATACTTTATTCTGGTCGTAACATTCCGTGAAGGGGTTGCTCCATTCTCTATCCTATTTAGTTTACCATTTGCCGTAATTGGATCCTTCGTAGGGCTATATATAGCAGGTCTAACCATTTCTGTTTCGGTTATGATGGGATTACTAATGTTAATTGGGATTGTCGTAACAAATGCGATCGTATTAGTAGACCGAATCATTCATATGGAACGTGACGGAATGAATATGCGTGAAGCGATTCTTGAAGCAGGCTCCACTCGTCTTCGCCCTATTCTAATGACAGCAATTGCAACAATCGGTGCATTAATTCCGTTAGCAATTGGTTCTGGTGGTAGTGGATTAATCTCCAAAGACCTTGGGATTACCGTTATTGGTGGTTTAATCAGTTCTACTTTATTAACACTCGTTATTGTCCCAATTGTATACGAAGTTCTTTCCAAAATATTTAAGAAAAATCGTAAGGATATAGACGAAAGCTAATATACTTTTTACCCCAAGCCAGTGAAGATGTTCTTCACTGGCTTTTTGATATCCTTAAGCTTTTATTATATTCATCAACATTTTTGGAACATTTCTCCATAAACGCCACTATGGAGGTTGCCGCTCAGCATTTCTGTGTTCATCTGCTTGATGAAAACCACTTTTTGCTTTGTTACCCTGCTTTTTGGTTTTCATTCGCTTAATGAACACCACTTTTTACTTTGTTGCTCTGCTTTTTGGTGTTCATCCACTTGATGAACACCACTATTGGTTTGCCGCTCAGCATTTCCGCTTTCATCCGCTCGATGAACTCCCTTATTCCTGCTGCCAATTTACATTCCCCCACAATAAAATGGATTCACCATGTTTCTTCATAAAAACACCCAAACAGGAAAAACTAATTTCAATATTACAACGGAAAGGATTTTGTCATGAAAGTACATTGTTCAAATGAATATGATCCATTAAAAACGGTGATCTTAGTTTCTCCCGAATATATGGCTATTAAAGTTCCTATCAACGTTATTCAAAAAAAACATGCAAAGAAAAACATCGACCGAAAAGTTGCCGAAAAACAACATGAAATGTTTATTGAAAAGCTGCAAGAAAACGGGGTCCAAACAATCCTTCTTCCTTCTGTGGAAAAATTGCATGAACAAGTTTTTACAAGAGATATTGGTTTCACATTAGGAAATCAAATTTTCGTAGCAGAAATGGCGCGAGATGTAAGACGTGGAGAAGAAAAAATTTTAATAGACTATTTGCAGGAACAGGAGATTACTTATACAGATATTAAAGGAAATATGATTGAAGGTGGAGATGTTATCATTGACGGTAATACTATTTATATTGGCATAAGCCAGCGGACAAATGAATTTGCTATCCGTCATTTACAAACATTACTGCCATCTTATGACGTCATCGCCGTTCCATTTACAGACACGTATCTTCATCTTGATTGTGTTTTTAATGTACTTTCTCCGACAGAAGGAATAATATTTCCAGGAGAGTTTCATAAGGAGAAGGAAAGAATGCTACGAAATCGCTACGATCTCATTCATGTAAGTGTAAAAGAACAAGCAACATTAGGTACGAATGTATTATCCATCGGTCACAAAAAAGTTATTAGCTTACCAATGAACGAAGGTGTCAATAAAGAGCTTCAAAAGAGAGGCTATGAAGTAATCGAGGTAGATTTTTCTGAAATCATTAAATCTGGCGGCTCCTTCCGCTGCTGTTCTATGCCTTTGCTGAGAGAACCATAAATAATACGTTACAATCTTTATTAAAAGTACAAACAACAGCAGGGGCCAGTCCCCCCTGTTGTTTGTAAAAGCAGCTCTTCCTTTACTTTTTTTGTCTGTCTAGCATTTTTCTGAGATTATTCAAACTAATTTCAATGCTTTCAAATGGCGTTCTTCTTGTGGCATCCTGTTCGATGATCCACCAATGTATCTCTGCTTCTTCTCCTTTTTCAAGAATTGCTTGAAAATTAATACTTCCTGTACCAACCGCTGCAAAGAATTGTTCTTCATCCGTTGTCATATCTTTTAAATGAACAAGCTTCGTTCTGTCTTTGTATGTAGCAATCCATTCCGCTGGATCATACCCTCGCTTCGAAAGCCAGTATACATCTAGCTCTGCAAAAACTAATTTGGAGTCAGTTTCTTCCATTATCGTATCTAATGCCGTTCTTCCATCATGCAATGTATCCAATTCAAAATCATGATTATGATAACAAAGAGAAATTCCTGCTTTTTGGCACTCTGCTCCAGCCATATTTAAGAAAGCAATTAGTGACAGATAGTCCTCTTCCGTTCTTTTATCAGGTAAAAGATATGGGCATACTAAAAACTTACTCCCTAATTCTAACTGGTCTTGAATGACTTGGGTTAGATTACTCTCTAAATCAGCTAAGGGCACATGACACGCAGCTACTTGAAGATTTAGTTCATCCAGTAATTCCTTTAATTTCCCCACAGGAATCCCGCCATACCCCGCAAGCTCCACTCCTTGAAATCCAAGGCTTGCAACCCTACGGAGTGTCTCACGGAAATCCTTTTCACATTCATCTCTTAACGTATACATTTGGATGGCAATTGGTATATTTTTCACTATGCTTCCCCCTTCTTTTAATCAACCAACTATATAACTACTAAATAAAGTATCCACCTATCATTGTACAAGAAAACGCTACCACCACATAGAAAAAGATGGAAAACGGTTAATTTTTTCTGTAAAATAAACAAAAATAACTAGGAGGTGTAGCCATTGGAAAAGCATATTAGAAAGGTCATTGAACAAGCAGAAAAAGAATTTGACATAAAAGTGCTATATGCTTGTGAGTCTGGTAGTCGCGCATGGGGATTCCCCTCGAAAGACAGTGATTATGACGTTCGCTTTATTTATATTCATCAACCAAACTGGTACTTATCAATTGATCGCAGACGAGATGTGATCGAAATACCAAACCATGATGTATTATCCATCCCTGTTGACCCATTATTAGATATGAGCGGTTGGGAACTAACGAAAGCACTTAAGCTGTTTCGAAAATCCAATCCGCCTTTATTAGAGTGGCTTCGTTCAAACATGATTTACTATCAGCGTTTTTCAGCCATTGAAAAAATGAGAAAGCTTGAAAAGGAAATATTCTCTCCTACTTCGACCATTTATCATTATTTAAATATGGCGAAAGGAAACTTCCGAGAATATTTACAAGGGGATACTGTTCGGATTAAAAAATATTTTTATGTATTGCGCCCTGTTCTAGCTGCCAAATGGGTGCAGACTTCCCAAACGATTCCTCCAATGGAGTTCGACACCTTAGTACAGAAACTTATCCCAAACGGAGTCCTACGCATAAAGATTGATACATTATTGGAAAGAAAAAAATCCGGAGAAGAATTAACACTCGAACCAAGAATTAACCTTATCAATGAATTTTTAGAAAAAGAGATAAATCAATTAGAGATCTTTGCAAAAGGTTTAGCAAAAAAACAAATGGATCCAACGGAACAATTGGATCAGCTTTTTCGTCATACTTTGAATGAAGCTTGGGACGATTAAAAGGAGGTCTTAGAAAAAGTTATGCTTTTGCAAAAAATACTTTTTCAATGACCTCTTTTTATTTTATGAAAAATACTTTGTCCTAATTAAAAAGTTATCGCTACATCCTTTGCTCGAGCAATTGCATTCGTTTTAATTTCTTCCGCTTGTTCGGGTGCTAAATCATGTCCTTCCACAAATAAACCTTGGAAATCAGTAATACCAAAAAAGCTCATCAATGTCTTTAAATAGCGATGTCCCATTTCCTTATCAGCAGATGGACCATGAGAATAGATCCCACCACTTGCTTGAATATGAAGAACTTTCTTATCAGCAAGAAGTCCCTTTGGTCCTTGTGCAGTATATTCAAACGCTTTTCCAGCTACTGCTACAGAATCTAAATAAGCTTTCATAACTGGAGGAAATAATAAATTCCATAATGGCGTAACAAAAATATATTTATCTGCTTCAACGAACTGTTCACTTAGCTCTGCCAATCGACTAACTTTCGTTTTTTCCTCATCAGATAGCTGATCAAAGCCACTTCCAGATTGCAATTTTCCCCATCCTTGAAATACATCTGCATCAATAGAAGGAATGTATTCTTTATATAAGTCAATCTGTGTTATCTCATCCTCTGGATTAGATGTTTTATATTGATCCATAAATGCTTTACCCACTGCCATTCCATATGATTTAGATTCATCAAATGGATTTGCCGTAATATATAATACTTTTGCCACTGTATCCCGCTCCTTTGGGAGTAATCTTAAATATCTTCCCTTTTACTATAGTGCTGAAAGTTTCTATATTCAATGGTAGTAGGCATATGTTACTGATATTGTCACATTTCAAATAATCGTTATCCGCTAAAGAATACTATTCCTTAAAATAAGGATTCAAGTGAATTAGCACTTCATCAATATTGTCATGTTTTGCCATCAGCTTCTTTTTTATTTTTCTAGATAAATCATGACCTTCCTTAATCGTTTTATCATAATCGATGGAAATACGTAAATCGACTAATATATAATGGCCATGTTCTCTAGCACGAAGACGATCAATCCTTTTTACTTCAGAGAAGGAAGAAATTATTGATCGGTATTCTGCTAAAATTTCTAAATCTATATTTCGCTCCAGTAAAATATCAAAAGCTTCACTTACCATTTCCTTTGCAATTTTAAAAATTAGATAAGCGACGATGATCGTTGCGATTTTGTCCCCATAAAGTAGTGCGTTAATCGCTAACTTTTCCCCAAGGATAGATAATAAAACACCTATTGCGGCTGCAATCGATGCAACAATATCCGCCTTATGATCATAAGCAATTGCTTCAATTGCTTTACTACTTTGTTCTTTAGCAATCTTTTTACTATATCGGTATAACAACACTTTCGAAATATACGAAATGACAGCAACCCACATCGCAATCAAACTTGGTGTTGTGATTGGATGAAAGAAACCTATCATCGCTTCATACACCAAATAAATAGCGACCCCTAGAAGAAGCATTCCAACTATTCCAGATACAATTATTTCTGCTTTACCATGACCATATGGATGCTCCTGATCAGCAGGTTTATTGGCAATACGGATAACTACTAAAACAATGACAGAAGCAAAGACATCTGCCGCAGAGTGAATTCCATCAGCAAAAACAGCATCACTATTCCCCAAAAAGCCAACTATTAATTTTCCAAGTGTTAAAATAATATTGCTAATAACACTAATCCACGCCACTCTTTTAGCTAGTGATTCTCTTGATCCCATTTTATCAACCTCATTTATCATTTCCAATAATTTCAATATGTACAAAAAAGTCAACCTAACTATCTTAGCAGAAAAGAAATCAGTGGGTCTAGAGAAAAAAAGTTGGCTCTTTACAAATTAATAATTTACCATTCATTAGGAATTTATTCGATTATAGGTGCAAATAATAATGTAGATAAATTCTTTTTACAATACATACGAGTTTTACAAAAAGACCATTATAAGCCTTATAGTATGTGCCTCACGATTCATTATTTTCTAATAAAGTAATGAAAATTTACAATTAGGATGGTTAAGATGACAACTATTTTTGAAGCATTAAAAGATTATCTACAATTGAATCTAGATATGGAGCCAAAAAATCCGCTTCATGTAGGGGAAGTGATGAGTTGCTGGACTTATCTCACCATCATGGATGAAGCCAATATCTATATTCAAGTTGCCTTAAATACAACAACAGATGATGATGTTATCAAATCTCTAGAAGACAGCTATAAACAATGTGATGCGCAAGGTCAAAGATTCCGAAACTTTCTGATGGAAGAAGGAATTCCATTGCCACCAACTAGTGAACACCGACCGCTTTCTAATGCAAATGCTGTTCCACTTGGAGTTAAAATGACAGATGATGAAATTATGAATGGATTAAGTATAAAAACAGTTGCCGCAATCACCCATTGCGCAGCATCTGTCTCTCAAAGTGTACGGAATGATGTAGCTACCATGTTTACACAATGCATGTTAGAAAAAATGAAATTTGGTGCAAGTCTAAAGGATTTAATGAGAAAAAGAGGATGGATTAAAGTTCCTCCTTATTACTATCCACCTGGTGCGCCAACTAACTCATAAGAAAAATTGAATAATTAATACGCTCAATCTATAAAGCAAATGCAAGGCCCCAGCACTTTGTTTTAGCAGGGGCAGAGTATCCTTTTAAAAACTTATGGACATTCTTTATTATATTTTTTTGTATGAAAACTATATTTATTGATTATTTTTTTCCAATAATAAAACATCCATAGCTTTGTTTTTTCCCACCTATATACCTTTGCATCTGTCTGCTGTAATTCTTCCCATGCAGACTCTAATTGGTTTGCCTCTAATAATCTTTTGCTGTAATCTAATTTTAATTTTGATAAATACAAATCGATATAGGGCATTTCTTCTTTATGAAGAAGGTTTTCGAGTGAATAAATAATCGGATATCGATTTAATATTGTCAAATCAGTACATACACTGTTTTCTAAACCGCGATAATATATCGCATAGCTTTCATTTTTGTATGCAATTGGATAGTTCATTCCTATCCGTAACCACATATCTTGGTCTTCTCCAAGAGGTTCTCCTTCTTTAAATAAACCTATTTCTTCAAAAACTTTCTTCCGGACAGCGATGGCAGAAGAAATAATCGGTAAATCTTTCAATGTTTTTTCTACATAGTTTGTAAATACGCCTTCCCACTGTACTGGTGTTTGATAGATAGTGGGGAATGTCTTTTTTCTAGTTGGTAACTGAATTTCATAGCTTGTCGCATAGGCACCACATTCAGGATACTTGTCTTGTAAATGTATAATGGTCTCAAGAAATCTGGGTTTCCATTCATCGTCTGCATCTATAAAAGTAATTAAGTCAGCAGTTGATGCAAGAATCCCTTCGTTTCTCGCTGCTGAAGCCCCTTTATGCTCCATCTTACGTACAGAAATTCGATCGTCTATCCAAGTTTCTGCTTTTTCTGCGCTGCCATCTGTCGAGCCATCGTCTACAATAATAATCTCAAAGTCTTGGAAAGTTTGCGACAAAATAGACATGATTGTGCGTTCAATATACGGTGCTTTATTATAAAGCGGGATAACTACTGAGACAGCGACCATCTTGCACCCTCCCAATTTTTCATTGCTAGTGATTGTGCATCTTTTATGGATAGCTTCGGATGGTGATAGCAGCCAGCTACAATTTGCTCAAGAGCATGCCATATATTTTCCTCAGCAAACGAATGGGATGATATAACATAATCTTCCGCTGCCTGAATCTGTTTCGCCCATCCATCACATTTTGGGTGGTAGGATAAAATGATGGTTGGCGTATTTGTGATATAGCCAAACACAGCACTATGCAATCTCATTCCTATCAACCCTTTTAACGATGCAACGGTACGTAGCATATTCATTGGATCCTTATCATAAGATAAATGTTTGATTGGTATATTGGTTTGTAATTGTTCGATAACCTCACGATGGATGTCCTGATCCCCAAAGATAGGATGACCATTAAAATCTATAAAGACCAATTCTTCGATTTCCTCATCATTTAATCCATTTAGAACATTTACTATTTTTTTTACTCGCGTTTTTTCTAACCTTGTATCTCCACCAATATATCTTTCATAATGGCATAAGGAAATACCTAGTCCTTTTCTTTTCCGCTTTCCTGTAAAGTCTTCGCCCGTTACAAGGGGTAAAAGAACTGCCAAATCAAATGTTACCTCTGCATTAATAGTAGGGGTCAGAGAACGAATTAATTCATAGCTTTCCTCATCTCTGCAGCCGATATATTTAAATTTCTCAACAAGCTTCCTGCATGCATCTTTAGCAGCCGAATCTCTAAACGGCCCGAAGGATACCCCAATCGCAGCTGCTCCCTTCCCTCTATTCAAATCGATTAAATCCCCATCTCTCGTCATTTTATCTGTTGAATGAAAAACGGAGCCACCGCCAAATAAAATAACATCACTGCTATAGCACTGCCTGTAAAGTCGTAATAAATTTTCATTGCGTTCTTGTTCTTCTTGAACAAAAAGTGCTTCCATTTCAGCATTTAACGGAAGATAAGGTTTTTGTATGCATGTCCCATATATTTCTTCTCCACTAAGAAATTGTCTGCTACCCCAAGAGGATACTAGTAATAATGCATCATCGCCGCCATTCTGTTCTCCGTAATATCCTGAAAGAATAATCTTATTCATCTAAGTACTCCTCCTACCTCTCCGATTCTCTTAACATTATATGGACAATCCATTAAAACGTGACCACAAGCAAATATTTGGACATATTGCTATGGTCCGATTTTCTATGGACAAGAATAGAATGTATAGTAACTATTAGGGAAAGGACATGATGCTGATGACATTAAAGAAGAAAAGAAAGATACTTTTTATTACAAAAAACTGGGAAAATGGGATAGAAAGAAATACACATTATCTAACAGAAGAGTTAAAGAAATATGCTGATATAAGAACTTGGGAGGAAGATGGTAATATTAGTGAAACGTTACAAAAAATGAACTTTCAGCCTGACTTTATCCTAGTAAATGATTTACGCCCTACTCGCTCACCCAAAGTAACTGGCTTAAAGAACTGTAATATTCCATTCGGAATAATCATGCATGATTTAAACTATCAGATGGATAAAAGAAGAGCTTTCGTTAAAGACAATAATGTAAAATACATCTTTACGCATTATAGAGATACATTCTTGGAATGGTATCCAGAATTTAAAGATAAAATGATATGGTTTCCTCACTATGTAAATATCGATGTATTTAAAGACTTTAAACAAAAGAAAACGATTGATTATTTAATGATGGGTGCAGTACATCCTACTATCTACCCATTACGTCAAAAAATACTCGATGAAATGAAAAATCTTCCTAATTTTACGTATCATGCACATCCGGGCTACTTTCACAAACAATATGACGAGAAATCATTTATGGTAGCTAGCAGTTTTGCACAAGAGCTTAATAAAGCAAAAATGTTTTTCACCTGTGATACTGTTTATCATTATACAGTAATGAAATATTATGAAACCCTAGCTTGCAATACTCTTCTCTTAGCTCCTTGTACGCAAGAAATTAAAGATTTAGGATTTATCCCTGGCGTCCATTTTATTGAGATCAATGAAGAGAATTTTAAACGGAAAGCAAAATATCACTTAACCCATTACGAAACGCTAGGAAAAAAGATTGCTTTAAACGGATACAAAATGGTACGAAAAAAGCATTCTGTACAGGCTCGTGCGAAACAGCTCCTAGACCATATCGAAGTGATTCTTTCTAAAGAGGGAGGAATCAAATAGTGAATATTTTATATCTTGGTTATTTAGGAGTCAATAATATAGGAGACGAAGTTTGTTATGAAGCATTTGCTCAAGCATGTGAAAGATGGCTTAACGAAGAATATACTTTATTCTCTTATCCAATAAATTCGACTAAATCACTGAAAGAATTTTATGCAGAAAATCCATTCGATCTAGTTGTTTTAGGAGGCGGTTCTTTATTTCAAGGTCATTTTTTTATTGATTTAGCGTTAGAAGCAATTGAAATGAAGCTTCCTTTATATTGCTACGGAACAGGTATTGATTATATGACAGAAGAAACAGTAGAATCTTTTAAAAAGGGTGACTTCCAGTTATCTTCAACCACTTTTAATAACAAAGAGATTAATAGAGAAAAAATTAAAAAAGTAGTTGAGTATGCCACATTCGCCGGACTAAGAGGCCCACTTACACTAAAATATATTAAAGCATTAAATCCCTCACCAGCAAGCAATTATCAGACAATCGGTGATTCTGGCATGCTTTTCACTCCCGAAAAAGATGATTATATTAAAAGAAAGTATTTAAAAGATCTTAGTAAAAAAATCATTGCTGTCAATTGGGGCACCACTCAAAATATTTTGTTTGGCTATGATGAATATAAATTAAAAAACCAAATGATTGATGCATGTACAAATCTTTTAAAAAAAGGCTATCAAATCGTTATTTTCCCAATGTGGAATAAAGATGTTCCTTCTTGCATGGAGCTATATAACAGTATTAAAGAGAAGGGAAAAGTAACCTTCATTCCAGAAGTATGTACAGCTACTCAAATTTATCATTTCTTATCCATTTGCCACTTTTCTCTTAATCTAAAGCTTCACGCAAACGTACTTTCCGCATCAAGTGGCACTCCATTTATCCAATTAGCATATCGCTCAAAAGGAGTGGATTTCGCAGCCTCCATCCATCAGTTACCTTATACGTTATTAACAAATACAACGAAACTGGCAGAAACCATTGAAAGGAAAGAATATTATTTAACAAGCAATAAAAATCGAAAAAAAATCCGTTTAGCGAAAGAAAGAATTGTAGCTAGACATAAAAACTTTATAGCATCATTGAAAAAGTAAAAAAAAAAGGATGTTCCAAGCGGAATATCCTTTTTTGCATGATGCAGAGGGATTGGTGATAAAGGTATTTGTTAAAATCTATTAGTATAGTTATTATTGCCGTTTATCTCTTTTCTCTTCTTTCGTGCAGAAAAATATAAATAGAAGCTTTCTAACCTTCCCTTCCTGTTTTTAGTTAATCTCTAACGAAAGGGTATAGAAAACTTCTATTTTTCTCTTATCCTATTTTTCATAGTCACTGATCTGTTTTAAGCATAGCTCGTAAACGTCCACTTCTTGATACAATTTATACCATTGAATTGTATAATATACAGTTTGGTCAATGTCCCATTTTGGATGCCAATCCAAATAATACTTTGCTTTATTTATGTCCAAGCTAAGAAGCTTCGCCTCATGTTCTGTGGATTGTGCCGTATCTACTTCCCATGTTCCACCCTTCCACTGTCCCACTATTCTTTCCACTAATTGTTGTACTGTCGTTACACTATCTGCTTCGGGACCAAAATTCCAGCTTTGGGCATATTGGGTTTTACCTTCATATAGAAAAGCACCTATTTTTAAATAACCAGAAAGAGGCTCTAACACATGCTGCCATGGACGTATAGATTGGGGTGATCGTAATTTAATAGATTGCCCCGATAATAATGAGCGAACACAATCAGGAATAATTCGATTTTCCGACCAATCCCCACCTCCTATCACATTCCCTGCCCGTACAGAAGCTATCAGCTTGCCATGACTATGATAGGACTCAATTGGAAAGAAAGAATGCTGATAAGAAGAAATTAATAATTCGCAGCATCCTTTGCTTGAGCTATATGGATCATATCCTCCCATCGGATCTGTTTCACGATATCCCCATACCCACTCTTTATTATCATAGCATTTATCACTTGTTACCATTATTCCCGCTTTGACTGACGGGGATTTTCTAATCGCTTCTAATACATTCATTGTACCCATTACATTCACTTCATACGTATACACTGGGTCTCGATAGGACGGCTTTACCAATGGTTGTGCAGCCAAATGGAAGACAATCTCTGGTTGGTATTTTTTAAAAACAGCTTGTAGTTTAACAGCATCACGAATATCTCCTCTTATGTCCTCCATTTTATTATTCAAATCAGTCAATTCAAATAAGCCCTCTTCCCCAATCGGATCTAAGGCATAACCAATTACATTTGCACCTAGCTTCGTTAACCAAATAGCAAGCCAGGAACCTTTAAAACCTGTATGACCAGTTATAAGAACCTTTTTATTTTTGTATATTTTTTGCCAATCTGTTGTCATTGTTACACCTCCACTCCCTTAATGATACTTATTTTTATACCAGGCAATCGTTCTCTTAATCCCCTCTTCTACGGAAATAGTGGGAGACCAGCCAAGAATTGCTTGAATCTTTGTTATATCCGGAATAGGAGCATTTCTTTCATTTTCCCTTTTCGGAATGGCACCATAAAGGGGAAATTGCTTTGTGTCTAAATGCTGATAAATTAAATCAACAAAATATCGTAAAGGATGAGCTGCTCCAGAAGCAATATTTAAAATCATATTAGTATCACCTTCATATGTGGCTGCAAGGATTAAGCCATCAATAATATTTCCAACATAGGTATAATCCCTGTATTGATCACATGTCGTTAATTTCACCTCTTCTTCACGAAGTACTTTTTCAATAATATGCGAAAATAATTTGTGGTTATCCTCTGCTTCCCCAAAAATATTAAATGCCCGTAAGGTGATAATCGGCAGCTTATATTCTTGTGCTAATTGATGCGATATTATAGTAGAAGCTGCTTTGGTGCTTCCATAAATATCGACTGGCTCCAATAGCATATCTTCATGAATCTTTTCTTTCTTATCACCATATTCGGAACTGCTACCTAGGCAGATGATTTTTCGACAATTTGTATCTTTCGCTGCAAATAATATATTCATGGTTCCCACTATATTCGTATCAAGAGCAAGTAGATCACTTCGATTATTCGGATTTGTTCCATAAGCTGCTAGATGAAAAATATAATCCGGTTGATATTCGTGGATAATTCGGCAAATTTCGGTGCGATTTTGAATATTTGCCTCATATATTTTTAAATGAGGCAAATATTCTTGTACCCTCCATGGACTCGACTGTTCTCTAACAATTACAGCAATAGATACATTTTCTTTCATTAATTGTTTAATAAGATGAGAACCAATAAAACCATAAGCGCCTGTTACTAGTACTTTTTTATTTTTTAATTTCATGGCATTCACCTCTTAAAAGGAGGCGATGGAATAAGGATTTTTTGCTTTATAATCGGCAGGAACATTTGCGAAGAATTGGGCATTATTAGAGAGACTAGTTGAGAGTTCGTTTAATTTCATTAAATACGGATTATAGATGTTCATTAAAATGGAGGACGAAATATTGACTTCTTCTAGCTTCCATAAATCGAATTCCTTCTCATTCAACATTAACAGGCTACCAAAATGGAAAAATACCAATGGATTATTGTCAATATATACTTTATTCTTCTGAACTGTTACTTCTTGTTCTGTATTATTTAAGATACTATTCCATGGAGCAGCGTTAATTCCTGGATTGTCATTTACTTTAATATTGATAAATAATTCTGGAATGCGATCCAAATACAATTGATCTCCCCATGATTTTCGTTCATCATTATAAACATCCGAGCATTCTTCTAAGCATTTCTTTTTCCACCAATTTAGAATCTTCCTACTGTTTTTTTCATTTTTGAATCCGATAAATCCAGCTTGATACTGTCCATGGAAATGTTCCAATAAGTCCGTTCCTCGTTGACGACATAGATAGACAGAATATCTAGCGAAGTCATCTATCACAGAAATTGGGTTTGAGAAGAAGTATAAGTCACTATCACAATAGAATAAATGGTCAATATCGGAGTGAGTTGCTAATAAATGTTCCATTAATGTCGCTTTTATTGTCCAGCAATATTCTTGAAGAGTTCGTTGTTGTTTTAATTCTTTTAATTGCTCTGTTTCGATTAATTCTACAGGAATTAAGGAAACATTTTTCAAATTCAAATTAGATAGAAAATCATGGGTTTCTTGGTCCATTGTACATATCCACAAATGAAAATTATCTATCTGCTTACTAAGCGAATCGTACATCGCAAGTCCTTTAACCAAATATTCTTTACTGAATATCGAGGTTAATAGCAAATAGTTATTATACTTTATCATTCTTCTTTTTAACTTTGTGGAATGATATTTTGTTTTTGCTTGAATAAAGTCATTTGTCGATAACGTTGCTCTAATTATTCCGGGATAACTATTTTGATAAGAAGTAATTAATGTTTCTAAATGATCAAGGTATGGTACATAAATATAATTCATAATTTCCGTCTGAATAGTTAATTGATGCATATTCCATAAGTCGAATTTGTTACTGTCATAAATCGTAATACAAGAAAAATGATAAGCAACAAGTGGATCATTATTTACAAAGACTTTATCTTCTTGCATAGAAATTTTGAAATCATTATTATAGATAATATTCCAAGGAGCAGCATTTACACCTAAATTAGTAGAAATTCGCACATTATCGTACATAATTGGGAGCTGATCTAAATACTTTTGATCTCCAAATCTGCCATTGTTCTCAACAGCACCGCACCATTCTAAACATCTATCTTTCCACCATTGAACAGCGGATAGCCCCGTCTTATCTTTTCTAAAACCAATTATCCCAGCTTGGTACTTTCCAAACTTTTGCTCTACCCATTCTAGATCTCTTTGTGGTGTCAAATAGATGGAAGCAGATCCCCATTCACTAAAAATACTTTCTGGATTGGAGAAGAAATATATATCGCCGTCACAGTACAATACTTGTTCGATATCATTATTTTCGAGAATATAATCAATTAAAAAAGATTTCAATGTCCAGCAGTATTCATTTATCTTTCTTTCTTGTTTAACAGCTCTTAATTGATCATTTTCTATTTCTTCTACTTTAATCAGATGCATATTTTTTAGATTTTTTTCATTTAGAAACTTATGCGTAATGGCATCCGTACAACAAACCCACAAATTAAAATTATCACTATTTTTAACAAGAGACTGATAAACAGCCATAATTTTAATGCAATATTCTTTCCCGGCAATGACGCAAAAATTTTGATTTGTCGACGCAATTTCCTCTGCTTGAGCTTTCGTTTCTTCCTTTATTTTCACTACTGCTGCTTGTTTTGCTTGTTCTTGTTTGAGGGCTGCTTGTTTTGCCTGCTCTTGCTTGAGGGCTGCTTGTTTTGCTTGCTCTTGCTTGAGGGCTGCTTGTTTTGCTTGTTCTTGTTTGAGGGCTGCTTGTTTTGCTTGCTCTTGCTTGAGGGCTGCTTGTTTTGCTTGCTCTT